>NZ_JBQGCX010000269.1:0-1855 GCF_052038725.1 Actinosynnema sp. | reverse complement strand
CCCGCCGACCGCACCCGCCCCGGTGCTGGCGCCGGTCAGCGCGCCCACCCCGCAGCCGCACGCCTCGCAGCCGCCCGGCGCGCAACCGCCCCGCCGCCCCGCTCCGGGTCCCGACGACGACCTGGGGGAGCGCAGCGTCCTGGGCGAGGCGTCCTGGTGAGCCCGTTCTGGGCCGTGGCGATCGCGCTGGTCGGGTCGGTGCTGCTCACCGGTGTCCTGGTCGGGTTGGCGCTGCGGGCGAGGCGCGGGGAGCGGGCCGAGCTGCTGCGGCAGGTGCGCGAGCACGGCTGGGAGTTCCGCGGGCGCGACGACCGCTGGGTGGGCGTGCACCACGAGCTGGAGCGCCACGTGCCGCTGGAGCCGGTGCTGCTCGGTCCGCAGCCGGTGGTGCGGGCGAGGAGGGCGAAGGACGTGCTGACCGGCGAGCACCGGGGCCGCCGCTTCGCGCTCATCCGGTTCGCCGTCACCCGCAGGGAGAACACGTCCCGGACCAGGTGGGTGGACGAGCGGGACCTGTGGGTCCGGCTGCCCGCGCCGAGGCCGACGCTGCGCGTGGCGCGCGGGACCGCGCTGTCGAACCGGATCAACGCCGCGATCGCCCCCGGCGCGTTCCTGCTGGGGTGCCCGGAGTTCGACCGGGAGTACCAGGTGACCTGCTTCGACGAGGCGTTCGCCAGGGCGGTGCTCACCCCGGAGGTGGTGGCGCACCTGCTGGGGACCGGGCACCGGGGCTTCTGGGTCCGGGGCTCCTGGCTGGGCGGCTTCCCGTCCTACCGCGAGCTGCGGGACGTCGCGGGCGTGCTGGACGCCTGCTGCGACCTGCTCGACACGATCCCCCGGCACGTGTGGTCCTGACCTCCCCCGGACGGCCGCCCCGCACCCGCCCCGACGTCACCTCCGGGGCCCGAGCAGCGCGATCACCGCCTCCGCCGCCGGTTCGGCGAGCGTGTCCAGCCCGCGCCCCTCCTCCACCGCCGTCGCCATCAGCTCCCGCAGCCCGCCGATCAGGATCGTCGCCCACTGCTTGTCCACCGGCCGCAGCCCCGCCGCCCGCAGCTCCTCGGTGTCGCACAACCGCTGGACCATCACCACGAAGTGGTCGGTGACCTCCCGCTCCAGCGCCCGCGCCGCCGCGCCCAGCGACGGCAGGTCCCTGATCCAGCTCAGCGTCAGCTCCGGCGTGGTCCCCGCCGCGTCGAGCCACGCCCCGACCGCCTGCCTGACCTGCTCCTCCCACGGCGCGCGCGGGTCGACCGCCTCGGTGATCCGCACGATGATCCGCTGGTTGGCCTCGGCGAGCAGCCGCGCGTAGCAGGCCTCCTTGTCGGCGAAGTGCTCGTAGAAGGTGCGCCGCGAGGTCCGCGCCCGCCGCACGACGTCGGCGACCGTGGTCCGCCGGTAGCCGTCCTCGGCGATGCCCTCCGCCAGCGCCCGCAGCAGCCTGCCCCGGAAACCCGCACCCGCCGCGCCGGTGGTCGTCACGGTCCTGACGTTATCGGGCGCGGGCCCGCCGTCGCCACGACCGCAACCGCCCCCCGCGACCGCAGCCGCGACCTTGTGGCCCGGACCACACCGCGCGTACCGTCGCTGCGGGGTACGCAGGTGTACCAAGCGGCCGGGGAGGCCCTCAGATGAGCGAGCACGTGGACGTCCTGATCGTGGGCGCGGGCATCTCGGGGATCAGCGCGGCGCACCACGTGCAGCGCGCCCTCCCGGACCGCTCGTGCGCGGTGCTGGAGGCCAGGGACTCCCTCGGCGGCACGTGGGACCTGTTCCGCTACCCCGGCGTCCGCTCGGACTCGGACATGCACACCCTCGGCTACCGGTTCCGCCCGTGGTCGCTGCCCGAGTCGAT
>NZ_JBQGCX010000268.1:0-3345 GCF_052038725.1 Actinosynnema sp. | reverse complement strand
CCGGACGTGTTGCTCGGGCACTCGATCGGTGAGTTGGCGGCGGCGCACGTGGCGGGGTTGTGGTCGTTGGGGGACGCCTGTCGGGTGGTGGCTGCTCGGGGCAGGTTGATGCAGTCGCTGCCTTCAGGTGGGGCGATGGCGGCGGTGGAGGCCGCGGAGGACGAGGTCACCCCGCTGCTCACCGCCGAGGTCGGCATCGCCGCCGTCAACGGGCCGTCCGCGCTCGTCGTCTCGGGAGCGCGCGCCGAGGTCGACCGGATCGCGGCCGTCCTGCGCGAGCGGGGCCGCAGGACCACGCGGCTGCGCGTCAGCCACGCCTTCCACTCACCCCTGGTGGAACCGGTGCTGACCGAGTTCCGCGAGGTCCTCGACGGCGTGGACTTCCTGGCCCCGACCACGCCCCTCGCGTCCGCGCTCACCGGCGTGGTCGACGACGAGCGGGTCCGCACCCCCGAACACTGGGTGCGGCACGTCCGCGAAGCGGTGCGCTTCGCCGACGCGGTGGCCGCCGCGCGCGCCAGCGGGGCCACCGCCTTCGCCGAGGTCGGACCGGACGGTGCGCTCTGCGCGGCCACCCGAGGGGCCACCGCGCTGCTCAGGGCCGACCGCCCCGAGGTGGCGACCCTGCTCACCGGGCTCGGCGCGCTGCACGCGCGGGGCGTCGCCGTCGACTGGCCCCAGGTCCTCGCGGGCGTCCCCGCCCGGCGGGTCGACCTGCCCACCTACCCGTTCCAGCGCAAGCGCTTCTGGCTCGACGCCACCCCGCCCACCACCGACCTGCCCGCGCTGGCCGAACGGCTCGGCCTCGCTCCCGACGAACCGTGGCAGGCCGTCCTCCCCAAGCTCGAGGCCGCCCTGAGCCCCACCCCGCCCGAGGTCCCCGACGCGGTCGAGCGCACCGACCTCAGGCAGCGGCTCGACGCGCTCGACCCCGACGAGGGCGACCGCGAGGTGCTGGAACTGCTGCGCGCCACCATCGCCGCCGTGCTCGGGCACGACTCACCGGACCAGGTGAGCCCCGAGGCCGACCTGCTCGACCTCGGCTTCGCCTCGCTGAGCGCGGTCGAGCTGAGCACCCGGCTGGGCGCGGCCACCGGGCTGGAACTGCCCCCGACGCTGGTCTTCGACCACGCCACCCCGATCGAGCTCATGCGCCACCTGCGCGTCGAGCTGACCACCCGCTGAGGAGGAACCGGACCATGGACACCCTCGACCAGCCCGGCGCGCTGCCCACCTCGCCGCACTGGCGCACCCTGTGGCAGGACGACTTCGCCGGACCGCCCGGCGCCCCGCTGGACCACGACCGCTGGAAGGTCGTCACCGGCAAGCCCTGGGCCTCCGGCCTGGAGAGCTACGCCGACGACACCGACCACCTGAGCCTGGACGGACAGGGCAGGCTGCGGATGACCGCCACCCACACCGAGGACGAGGGCTACGTCTCGGCGTGGATCGAGACCGCCCGCGAGGACTTCCTCCCGCGCCCCGGCGGCGCGCTCAAGGTCGAAGCCGTGGTGCGGACCGCTCCCGGTCTCGGCCTGGACTGCGCGATGTTCGCCTGGGCCAAGGGGATGCGCCACCTCGGCGACACCGAACCGCTCCAGGGCTGGTACCTGTCCGGCGAGCTGGACGTCTTCGAGGTGGTCAACTCCGAGCCCTCCGAGGTCTACGGCGTCGTGCACTCGCCCGAGTGCCACCAGTTGCCCTCGCTGGGCATGGGCGCCGCCACCCGCACCCCGGACGGCAGCCCGCTCAGCGACGACTTCCACACCTACTCGGTGGTCTGGACGCGGGGACCCGACTCCCTCACCTGGTACCTGGACGGCCGCGAGTACCTGCGGCTCACCCCCGAGGACACCACCGAGAAGGGCTGGCTATTCAACCAGGAGGTGTTCTTCGGCCTGCTCGTGGTGATCGGCAGCCCCGGAGGCCCGGTCCTGCCCGGCGACCCCGACCCGGCCGCGTTCCCGACGACCATGCTCGTCGACCGCGTCACCGTCGCGGAGCTGGAGCTGCCCGCATGACCGCCACGCGGGCCACCGGGCCCCGCCTGTCCGGGGGCGCCGTCGCGCGGGCTGTCGCAGACCTGGTCTCCGACCCCACCGGCGGGCTGCCCGCCTCGGTGTACGAGACCGCCCGCCTGGTGGCACTGGCGCCGTGGCTCGTGGGGCACGCCGAGCGGGTGGACTTCCTCCTGCGCGACCAGGCGCCGGACGGGACCTGGGCCGGTCCAGGACCGTTCGCGCTCGTGCCCACGCTCAGCGCCGTCGAGGCGCTCCTGGCCGCAGAAGCCGACCGGGGCGCCGTCGACCGGGGTCTGGCCGCGGCCGAGCGGTTGCTGGCCGACGTGCCGGGAACCGGGCTGCCCGCGACCCTCATCCCCGGCATGATCGTCCCGGCGCTGGTGCTCGACGTGAACGCCCGCCTCGGCCACGACCGGCTGCGCCTGCCCGACGGCCTCTCCCCGGACGCGCTGGTCGCGCTGCGCGACGACGGCTGGCGCAACCCGGTCTCCGCCTTCTACCTGGAGATCGTCGGACCCCGCGCGGTCGGCTCGCCGCACGTGCGGCCGGTGGACGGCGTCGTCGGCTGCTCGGCGGCGGCGACCGCCGCGTGGCTCGGCCCCGAGCCACCGGGGCAGGAGCGCGCCGAGTCGGTGCGCTTCCTCGAACGCACCCAGGCCGGGCTGGGCGGTCCGGTGCCGGGACTGACGTCGATGACCTGGTTCGAGCGCGGCCTGCTGCACTCCGCGCTGATCGACTCCGGGGTCGACCCGGCTGAGGCCGCCCCGCTGCTCACCGGGCTGCCCCTGGACGTCGGTGAGCGCGGCGCGCCCGCAGCGCCGGGGTTCGCCCACGACTCGGAGACCGCCGCCATCCTGCTGCTCGCCGAGTCCGACGCCACGGGGAGCACTCCCGCGCCGGACAGCCTGTGGGAGTACGACCGGGGCACCCACTTCCTCACCACGGTGCCCGTCGGCGCGCCGTCGGTGATCACCAACGCGCGGATTCTGCGGGCCCTGCGCCGCCGACTCGCGCAGAACCCGCCGGACGCCGCGCGCTGCGCCGACGCCGCCGACCGGATCACCGACTGGCTGCTGGCCGAGCAGAACGCCGACGGCCACTGGACCGACCGCTGGCACCAGTCGCCGCTGTACGCCACCCAGGCGTGCCTCCAGGCCCTCGCCGAACCCGGACGGGCGGCCACCTCCCGGACCCGCGACGCCGACGTCGCCGAGGCCCGCGCCGCTGCCCTCCGCCTGCTCCTGAGCACCCAGCGCCCCGACGGCTCCTGGGGCGTGTGGGGCGGCACGGTCGAGGAGACCGCCCTCGCGCTGCTCGCCCTGCC
>NZ_JBQGCX010000267.1:0-3301 GCF_052038725.1 Actinosynnema sp. | reverse complement strand
ACCGGGGTGTGCTCGCCGGCGGGCGCGCTCAGCAGCGTGTCGTAGTCGTAGGTGATCGGCTCGTAGTAGTCGTCGATCGAGGGCATGTCCGGGTTGGCGAACAGGCTCAGCAACCGCTGCGTTCTGCTGCCGCCGCGCAGCCGCAGCCTGCCCTTCCTGTCGAGCTCCCAGCCGCCCTTCCAGCGGTCCTGGTCCTCGTACCGCTTGGGGTAGCCGATGCCGGGCTTCGACTCGACGTTGTTGTACCAGGCGTATTCCTGCCCCTCGCGGTTCGTCCACACGTTCTTGCAGGTGATCGAGCAGGTGTGGCAGCCGATGCACTTGTCGAGGTTCATCACCATCGCCACCTGAGCCATGACGCGCATCAGTACTCCACCTCCTGCGAGCGGCGGCGGACCACCGTGACCTCGTCGCGCTGGTTGCCGGTCGGGCCGTAGTAGTTGAACGCGTAGGTGAACTGGGCGTAGCCGCCCACCAGGTGCGTCGGCTTGAGCAGCAGGCGGGTCAGCGAGTTGTGCACGCCGCCGCGCTTGCCGCCGATCTCGGTCTTCGGCACGTTCACGTTGCGGTCCTTGGCGTGGTAGACGTACGCGGTGCCCTCCGGCATCCGGTGCGAGACCACCGCGCGGGCCACCACGACGCCGTTGCGGTTGTAGGCCTCGACCCAGTCGTTGTCCGCCACGCCGATCCGCTCGGCGTCCTGGGTGGACATCCAGATGTCCGGGCCGCCGCGCGAGAGCGCCAGCATGTGCGCGTTGTCCTGGTACTCCGAGTGGATCGACCACTTCGAGTGCGGCGTCAGGTACCGCACCGTCACCTCGGCGCGGCCGGGCTCGCCCAGCTGCTGCGAGCCGAACCGGCGGTGCATGTTCAGCGGCGGGCGGTACACCGGCAGCTGCTCGCCCAGCTCGGTGAGCCTGTCGTGGTCGACGAAGAACTGCTGGCGCCCGGTCAGGGTGTGCCAGGGCTTGTCCCGCTCCACGTTGATCACGAACGCCGAGTAGCGGCGGCCGCCGGTCTCGCTGCCCGACCACTCCGGCGAGGTCAGCACGGCCTGCGGGCCCTTCTTGGCCTCCCGGTAGGAGATCCGCTTGCCCTCGTTCTCCTCGGCCAGGTCCGCGAGCCTCGTGCCGGTGCGCTTCTCCAGCTGCTTGAAGCCCTCCACCGCCAGCCTGCCGTTGGTGGTGGCCGACAGGGTCAGGATCGCCTCGCACATGTGCTCGGCGGTCGCCAGCGACGGCCGGTTGTCGCCGCGCACGCCGTTGGTGCGGCGCAGCAGCTCGATCTCCGGCTCCGGGTGGTAGGTGATGCCCTTGGTGGTCAGGCCGAGCTCCTCCAGCAGCGGGCCGACCGAGCGCATCTTCTCGGCGGTGGCGGCGAAGTCCCGCTCGATCACCACCAGCTTCGGCATGGTGCGGCCGGGGATCGGCTCGCAGTCGCCGTCGCGCCAGTCCAGCACCCGCCCGCCCGGCTGGGCCATCTCGTCCGGGGTGTCGTGCGCCAGCGGCACGGCCAGCACGTCGGTGCGCTTGCCCAGGTGGGTCTTCGCCAGCTCCGAGTAGTGGTCGGCCAGGCCGAGGAACACGTCGTAGTCGCTGCGCGCCTCCCACGGCGGCGCGATCGCCGGGTTGAAGGCGTGCACGAAGGGGTGCATGTCCGTGGACGACAGGTCGTGCTTCTCGTACCAGGTCGCGGCGGGCAGCACCACGTCCGCGAACAGGCCCGTGGACGTCATGCGGAAGTCCACCGCCGTCAGCAGGTCGAGCTTGCCCTCGGGCGCCTCGTCGTGCCAGGTGACGTCCCGCGGCCGGTTCTCCTCCGCCGTCTCGGCGCCGCGCACCTGCGCGTCGGTGCCCAGCAGGTGCCGCAGGAAGTACTCGTTGCCCCTGCCCGAGGAGCCGAGCAGGTTCGCCCGCCACACGGTCAGCGCGCGCGGGAAGTTCGCCGGGTTGTCCGGGTCCTCCGCCGCGAAGTTCAGCCTGCCCGCCTTCAGCTCCGACACCACGTGGTCGGCCACCGGCACGCCGGCGTCCTTCGCCTCGTCGGCCAGGTCCAGCGGGTTGCGGTCGAAGGTGGGGTGCGAGGGCAGCCAGCCCAGCCGGGCGGCCTGCGCGTTGCAGTCGGCGAACGACTTGCCCCGCAACATGCCCGTGCCGAGCGGGGTGGACAGCTCGTCGGCCTTGAAGCCCTCGTAGCGCCACTGGTCCGTGGCCAGGTACCAGAACGCGGTGCCCGCCATGTGCCTGGTCGGCCGCTGCCAGTCGAACGCGAACGCCAGGTGCTGCATCCCGGTGACCGGGCGCGCCTTCTCCTGGCCCACGTAGTGCGCCCAGCCGCCGCCGTTGCGGCCCTGGCAGCCGGTGAGCAGAACCAGAGACAGGAACGCGCGGTAGATGGTGTCCGAGTGGAACCAGTGGTTCGCGCCCGCGCCGACCACGATCATCGAGCGGCCACGGGTGCGCTCGGCGTTGCGGGCGAACTCGCGGGCGATGCGCGCGGTCGTCGCGGCGGGCACCGAGGTGATCTCCTCGGCCCAGCCGGGGGTTCCGGGCGCTTCAGTGTCCTCATAGGACTGCGGCCACTCGCCGGGCAGGCCCTCGCGGCCCACCGCGTAGCGCGCCATCACCAGGTCGAAGACGGTGGTGACCAGCATCCCGTTCACGCGCGTCGCGGGCACGCCCCGGCGCACGATCCCGCCGCCCTCGGTCTCGCCGACGTCGAAGCGCGGCAGGTCGATCGCGACCGCCTCGGTGGTCACCGCCGCGGCCTCGTGCAGGGTGAGCGCGGGCGTGACGCCGTCCAGTTCGAGGTTCCACTTCCCCTCGCCCTGCTCGCCCCAGCGGTGCCCGAGGGAGCCCTGCGGCACCACGGCCTTGCCTGTCTCCTCGTTCAGCAGCACCGTCTTGAACTCGGCGTTCTCCACGTCCTGGCCGAGGTCGGCGGCGGTGAGGAACTTGCCGGGCACGAACGCGTCGCCGCGCTCTTCCAGGCGCACCAGGAAAGGCAGGTCGGTGTAGCGGCGGGTGTACTCCGCGAAGTACGGCACCTGCCGGTCGCGGAAGAACTCGGTCAGCACCACGTGGCCCATGGCCATCGCCAGCGCGCCGTCCGTGCCGGGGTGCGGCGCCAGCCAGTCGTCGGCGAACTTCACGTTGTCCGCGTAGTCCGGGCTGACCGCGACGACCTTCGTGCCCTTGTACCGGGCCTCGGTGAGGAAGTGCGCGTCCGGCGTGCGGGTCACCGGGATGTTCGAGCCCCACATGACCAGGTAGCCGCTGTTCCACCAGTCGGCCGACTCGGG
>NZ_JBQGCX010000266.1:0-2779 GCF_052038725.1 Actinosynnema sp. | reverse complement strand
CGCTGGTGACGGTGAGCGCGGGCGTGCCGGGTGCGCGGAAGCGGCTGTTGGGGCGGTAGCGCAGCAGGCCGTGCGGGTCGAACTCCACCGTCGCCTGTTCGGCTTGGGCGACTGCGCTGATGATCTCCCACGCGCTGCCCTGGGTGGGCGGAAGCGCGTTGAGCTGCGAGGTCAGGCCGGTGATGACCGCGCCGCGCGTCCAGGTGGGCTCGAACTGCGCGAGGCCGCCGGGGACGGTGAGGGGGGTGGAGACCTGCACAGCCTCGATGGGCACCCCGCCGGTGATCTCCACGTGGGAGAGCTGGGCGTCGGCGAGGGGGGCGAGGTCGCCGAGCCAGGTTTCCAGGTAGCCGCCCCGGATGCCGGGGCCGGTGAGGTAGATCCGCGCGGAGGGGGTCTTGCCGGTCCAGGACCAGTGCACCCCGACGTGGTAGGAGCCGCGCGTGGTCAGGCCGACGCCGCTGTAGCCCTTGGAGGTGGTGCTGCTTCCGGTGCTGCCCTCGGTGACCGTGTTCGCGGTGAGGTCGACCAGCAGGTACAGCGTCTCGGCGACGGAGTCGGTGGCGTAGTTCAGGCTCAACCGCACCTGGTTGCCCGCCGTACCGCCGCCGGTCTGCTGAATCCAGCACTCGACCAGCAGGGATCGGCTGCCGATGGCGGTGCGGGTGCGCGGGTCGTACCGCAGCGGGTAGGGGGTGGTGTACGCCTCCAACGCGCACTGCCAGGGAACATCGGTGGTGAACCGGTAGCTCGTGGGAGTGGCGGCGTGGTCGCGGTAGTAGCCGATGCTGGGCACGATGCCGCCGTGCATGGTCACGTCCAGGACGCAGCCGGGGCGTGGCGGCGGGCTGGTGTAGATCCCGGCCTGGCGGGCGAGGTGGTCCACGACCCAGGTGCCGGAGGCGATCGGACCGCCGGTCGTGGACAGGGTTGCCGGGAGGCGTGCGGCGTCGCGCAGGCGTTCGGCGCCGTCGAGGGCGGTGATCTCGACCAGGCCGGTGACGGCGTCGGCGGAGCGGTCGCGGATGCTGCCCCGGAACGCGGGCAGCGCGCCGTCGCCGACGCCCCAGCCGTGGATCACGGACTGGCCGGGTCGGGCGAGGTCGCCGGTCAGGGTGGGTGCGTAGGGGCCGTAGAGGCGGGCGGCGGTGTCGGTGCCGTCGCCGGAGAGGGTCAGGCGCAGCTCGGCGGAGGCGGAGCCGTTGGTGGCGCGGATGGGGGCGGGCAGGTCGGTGTCGTAGGCGCGGTCCACCGCCCAGGCGGTGATCCGGTCGGTGACCTCGCGTCCGCCCAGGCGGGTCAGGGTGGTGGTGACGCGGTCGGGGGCGTCCAGGGCGGCGACGAGGGCGGGGTCAGCGTCGAGCACGGCGTACCTCCACCAGGTGCAGGGTCATGTCGCGGTGGGGAAGGCGCGGGGTGTCGGCGTAGTCGGTGACGGTCATCGCCGGGCAGCCCTCCCCCAGCGGCGGGGTCTCCCCCTCGGCGACGGGTTCGCCCAGGCGCAGCACCGCCCCGCCGATCACGGTCGGCGCGGTCAGCTCGGGCAGCTGCACCTTGGGAGTGACGATCACCGCGCCCGGCGGTGGGACGGCGGTGGCGACCGGGGCGGGGTCGGTGCCGCCCACCGCCGTGCCGGTGGCGTCGAAGAAGCTCAGCAGGCAGCGCGCGCCGTAGGCGGTGGCCTCGGCGGTGAAGCTGACGGGCACATCGGGCACGACCGGATAGCCGCCCCAGTGGGGGTGCCGGTAGTAGAGCTGGGAGTCCGTGCGGGTGCCGGTGACGGTCAGGACGCCGTCCGGCCGCGCGGTCAGGGTGCCCCACCCCACCATCTGGATCATCGCGGCGGGCGCGACGCCCAGGGATTGGCCGGGTTCCAGGAGGTTGGGGGCGGTGGTGGGGTCGAGCACGGCCAGCGGTCCGGGACCGGTCGCGCCGAGCGCGAGCGCGGCCACCCAGCGCGCGGAGGGGGCGGACAGCGCGCCCCAGGCCAGGGTCAGGCGGCGCGGCGGGGTGGCCAGGCGGGTGGTGGTGATCCCGCCGGAGAGCGCGGCGAACTCCGCGACGCCCAGGTCCACGGTCCGGTCGTGCTGTTCGGCGGCCTCGGGGATCTCCCGCAGCCGCCCCAGGGGGCCGATCCACAGCGAGCGCATCGCGTCACCTCCTGGCCAGGGAGCGGTTTCCCTCGGCGGTGGCGCGGGCGATCTCGACCGCGCCCACCCGCACGATCACGGGCCGTTCGGCCAGTCGTCGCACGGCGTCGGTGAACGCGGCCAGGTCCTCGCCTCGCACGGCGGCGCCCGTGGTGGTGGCGCGGGCGGAGGCGGTGGGTTCGACGGTGGCGATCATGGCGGGCAGGGAGTCGGTCAGGTCCGCCAGGTAGCGGCGCACCTGCGGCTCCCCGTCCGCCAGGCCCTCGGCGAGGCCGCGCATCAGCAGGTTCCCGTTGCCGCGCAACAGGTTCCGGTCCCGCGCGGGCGGTCCCTTCCACTCCGGGAGCATGTCGGTCAGGTCGCCGAGCTTGTCCTTGACCCAGCCCCAGCCGTGCTCGATGCCCTTCAGCAGGCCCTTGATCAGGTTCTTTCCGGCCTCGAACAGCAGCCCGCCCACGTCCGCGAACAGGTCGAAGATCGCCCTGGGCAGGTCGGCGAGCATGGTCATCAGGTCCACGACCAGCAGTTTCGTGGTCGCGACGATCAGGTCCCAGGTGCCGCCGAGGAAGTCGCGCAGGCCGGACCAGGCGCGCTGCCAGTCGCCGGTGATCAGCCCGAGGGCCATGTCG
>NZ_JBQGCX010000265.1:0-9374 GCF_052038725.1 Actinosynnema sp. | reverse complement strand
TCGGTGGTCATTGCGGTTGGGGAACACCCGGTCCCATTCCGAACCCGGTAGTTAAGCCTTCCAGCGCCGATGGTACTGCACTCGTGAGGGTGTGGGAGAGTAGGACGCCGCCGAACATTTTTTCCCTGTGGGGCGCACGGTTTTCCGTGCGCCCCACAGGGCTTTTCTGCGTTAACCTCCCTGCCCATGGCCGATGTGGTGGTGCACGAGGACCCCGTCGAGTTCTGGGCGCTGGCCGGGGACTTCTTCCGCGCGGACCCCGTCCGGCACACCGCGTGCATCGCCGTCGTCGAGCAGTGCCTGCGCCAGCCCGAACCGTCCGCTGTCGAGTGCGTCACCGTGCACGACGGCGGGCAGCTCGTCGCGGCGGCCGTGCGCACCCCGCCTCGGGGCGTGAACCTCAGCGGCGTCCCCGCGCCCTGGGCCGACGTCGTCGCCCAGGCGTACGCCGAGCGCGGCGACCTGCCGGGCGCCGGAGGGCCGCGCGAGAACGCGGAGGCGTTCGTCCTGCCCTGGTCGGTCCGCACCGGGGCCAGCGCCTACCAGTCCAAGGAGCTGCGGCTCTTCCGGCTCGACGAGCTCACGCCGCCCGACGTGCCCGGCTCCGCACGGGTCGCGGGCGAAGCGGACTTCGACCTCCTGGTCGGCTGGCGCGCCCGCTACGCGGTGCAGGTCGGCGAGGCCGACCGGCACGACGAGGAGAGCGCCGCCGCGGGCATCCGCCACCGCGCCGCCGCCGGGTACGCGGACCTGCTGTGGCAGCACGGGGACGAGCCGGTGTCCTGGGCCGCCGTGAACCCGCCCGTGGCGGGCATGTCGCGCGTCGGCCCCGTCTACACCCCGGTGGAGCACCGCGCGCACGGCTACGCCTCCGCGATCACCGCAGCCGCCTCCGCCTGGGCGCTCGACCGCGGCGCCGAGCACGTGCTCCTGTTCACGGACCTGGCCAACCGCACCACCAACACGATCTACCCCGCGCTCGGCTACCGGCCCGTCGCGGACGCCGTCGACTTCGTGTTCTCCCCGCGCCGCCCGACACCCCTGGGCCGCTGACCGCCGCTGGTCCACGATCACGTCTAGTCCACGACCACGCCTAGTCCACGACCACGTCCGCCGCCGCGGCCCTGGTGACCGGCCGGTTGCGGGCGTGCGAGGAGAACACCAGGGACGTCGTGGTCTCCCCGTAGCGCAGGGCCAGCTCCACGAACACCTCCAGCTCCGCCATCGACCGGCACACCACCCGCAGCAGCCAGCAGTCGTCCCCGGTCACGTGGTCGGCGTCGCGGACCTGCGGCATGGTCACCACGCGCTCGCGGAACCGGGGCGTGTCCAGGCTCCGCACCCGGACCCGCACCACCGCCTCGATCACCAGTCCGAGCCGCTGCGGGTCGACGGTCGCCGAGTAGCCGGTGATGATCCCGGCCTGCTCCAGCCTGCGCACCCGCTCGGTCACGGCGGGCGCGGACAGCGACACCCGGCGGGCCAGCTCGCTGAACGACATCCTGCCGTCCCTCTGGAGCAGCTCCAGCAACTTCCAATCCAGATCGTCCGGTTCCACCGGGGAATCGTAGGCGCACGGCCCGGAACACCTGGGTTTGCGCCTGGGCCCGGCAGGGGCCGCGCGGGGAGGATCTCCCCATGTCGAACGCACTGCGCTTCCCGCCCGCCGACCCCGCCACCGCCGCCGCCTTCTTCGCCGCCGAACTCGCCTTCGAGACCGACCCGGACGACGTGGCCCGCGACCTGGCCGCCGGGACCGCGACCGGCTACCTGCTCGTGGAGACCAGGAGCGCGGAGCGGTTCGCCGAGCTGCGCGTGCCCGGCGCGATCAACCTGCCGCACCCCGAGATCAGCGCCGAGACCACGGCGGACTGGGACCGCGACCTGGTCTACGTCTGCTACTGCGAGAGCGCCCAGTGCAACGCGGCCACGAAGGGCGCGCTGAAGCTCGCCGAACTGGGCTTCCGGGTGAAGCGCCTGTCCGGCGGCATCACCGCCTGGCACGCGGCGGGCTTCCCGGTCGAGGGCGACGCCGTCGAACGCGCCGGGGCCACCGCCGTCGGGGCCACCGCCGTCGTCGGGGCCACCGCCGCGGGGGGAGCCGCCCCCGGTGGAGCGGCCGGGCAGGCCCCGGTCATCGCCTGCGGCTGCTGAACCCCGGCGGTGGCACGGCCCTGCGACGGTGGTTGCAGGGCCGTCCCCGCTCCCGTGCCCGGTCCGGCGGCGGGCCGGTCCGGTGCTCCGACCCGGCCCGCGCGGGCCCCTGACCAACCCTTGACCAACTCTGACTAACCTCGTTCAGGTGACCCGAATCCTCGTGATCCAGCCCGGCGCCGACGACCCCATCGGCCCCCTCGGCGACTGGCTGGAAGCCGCAGGCGCCGAGCTGGACCTGGTCAAGCCGTACGAGCAGCCCGTCCCCGCGCTGGACGGCTACCGGGCCGTCGTCTGCCTCGGCGGCGCCATGGGTCCGCTGGACGACGTCGACCACCCGTGGCTCGCCGACGTCCGCAAGGCCCTGTCCGGCGCGGTCTCCCGGAAGATCCCGGTGCTGGCCGTGTGCCTGGGCGCGCAGCTGCTCGCGGTGGCCACCGGCGGTCAGGTCCGGCGCGCCCCCTCGGGGCCCGAGGGCGGCCCGCAGCTGATCGCCAAGCGGGACGCCGCCGGGCGCGACCCGCTGTTCGCCGACCTGCCGTGGACGCCCGACGTGATCCAGTTCCACCGGGACGAGGTGGGGCTGCTCCCGCCGTCGGCCGAGCTGCTGGCGTCCTCGCCGAAGTGCGACAACCAGGCGTTCCGGGTCGGGGAGAGCGCCTACGGCGTCCAGTTCCACGTCGAGACCACGCCCGAGGTCGTGCTGGGCTGGGCGGCGGCCTCGCCGGACGTGGCCGAGGCGGGTCGTCCGGGCTGGTTGGAGCCGGAGCGGCTGGCCGAGGCGCACGCCGACGTGGCCGAGGTCTGGCAGCCGTTCGCCGAGCGGTTCGCGAAGCTGGCGTCCGGCGAGATCAAGCCCGCTATGTCCGGTATGCCGCTTCCGCTGGTGTGACGAACATCGGTCGGCGCATGAGTTAACGGAGTGTGCATGTAGCGTTCACCCGCAAACCCTTACGCAACCTAATCGGTTGAGCCGAAGGACTTTACGGGTGGACGTCTCACTCCTCGTCGTCACCGTCATCGTGACCGCTCTGGTCTTCGATTTCACGAACGGCTTCCACGACACAGCCAACGCGATGGCCACCTCGATCGCCACCGGAGCGCTCAAGCCGAGAACCGCGGTCGCGCTGTCGGCGGTGCTGAACCTCGTCGGCGCCCTGCTGTCGGTGGAGGTGGCCAAGACCATCTCCGGCGGCATCGTCGACGACGCCCTGATCACACCGGCGGTGGTGTTCGGCGGACTGGTCGGGGCGGTGCTCTGGAACCTCGTCACCTGGTACCTGGGCCTGCCCTCCAGCTCCTCGCACGCCCTGTTCGGCGGCCTCATCGGCGCCGCCTGGGTCTCGGCGGGCGCCGACGCGGTGCACTTCGCCAAGGTCCTGGACAAGGTGGTCGTGCCCGCGCTGGCCGCGCCGCTGGTCGCCGGGATCGTCGCGCTGCTGGCCACCAGGCTCACCACCCGGCTGACCGCCGGCGTGCGGGGCGCGGTGGCGGGCAAGGGCTTCCGCGCCGGGCAGATCGCCTCGGCCGCCCTGATGTCGCTCGCGCACGGCACCAACGACGCCCAGAAGACCATGGGCATCATCACCCTCACCCTGATCACCGCGGGCACCCTCGCGCCCGGCGCCGAGCCGCCGATGTGGGTCGTGGTGAGCGCCGCCGTGGCGATCGCGCTCGGCACCTACCTGGGCGGCTGGCGGATCACCCAGACCCTCGGCAAGGGCCTGACCACGATCGAGCCGGTGCAGGGCTTCGCCGCGCAGACCAGCTCCGCCGCGGTGATCCTCGCGTCGTCCAACCTGGGCTTCGCGCTGTCGACCACGCACGTCGCGTCCGGCGGCATCACCGGAGCCGGCCTGGTCAAGGGCCGGAACGCGGTGCGCTGGGGCGTCGCGGGCCGGATGGTCGCCGCCTGGGTGCTGACCCTGCCCGCCGCCGGTCTCGTCGGCGCGCTCGCGGGCTGGGTCGCCGACAGCGGCACGGCCGGGGTCGTGGTCGTCGCGGTCACCGCCGTGCTGGTGTCGCTGGGGATCTACGTGCTGTCGCGCCGGGAGCCGGTGCTGCCTGAGCAGGTCGTGGACGAGGGCCCCGCCTCCGCGCGGGAAGTGGGAGGGGTGGCGGCGTGAAGGTCGACTGGGGAGCCCTCGGCTCCGTGTTCGGGGTCAGCCTGGTGGTCGTGCTGGGCCTGGTGGCGCTGTTCTCCGCCGCGCTGCGCGGGCTGTCCGCGCGGGAGGTCGCCCGCGAGGGCGGCGGCAGCGGGACGACGGGCCTGTCGGTGGCCGTGACCTGCTTCGCGGCGTGCGCTGCCGTGGTGCTATTCGGGATCTATTTGATCGTCGCGCGCTGATCCGGTGCGCCGGGCGGCGACGGGACTACGGTGTGCTGCGATGACCGATCCAGCACGCTCCTCCACGTCGCCCGCGCGCTTCGGGCTCACCGACCCGCGCAGCGGTGACCACCTGCGCGACGCGGGCTGGTGGGACGACCGGGGTCCCACCGGCGGGGTCGACCCGGTCCTGTCCGCGCTCGCCCGCAGCCCCGACCCGGACCTGGCGCTGCTGGGCGTCGACCGCCTCCGCGCCTCGCTGGGCGGGCGCTGGCCCGAGCTGGACGCCGCGCTGCGCGCCGACGAGGTGGTGCGCGGCAGGCTCCTGGCGGTGCTCGGCTCGTCCACCGCGCTGTCCGACTTCCTCGCGGCCAACCCGGACCGCTGGACGGCGCTCGCGGGCGCCGACCCGGTCGACCCGGCCTCGTTCGTCCCCGCGCTCGTGCGGGTGGTCGGCGCGGACGACCCGGTGCGCGAGCTGAAGCTGGAGTACCGGGCGCTGCTGTGCCGGATCGCCGCCGAGGACCTGGCGCACGTCGTCGAGCCCGAGCTGCCGTACGTGCCGTACGACGACGTCGCGGGGCTGCTGTCCGACCTCGCCGTCGCCGCGCTGCACGCCGCGCTGGAGGTCGCCCGCACCCAGGTGCCCAGGGCCGACGAGTGCCGGTTGGCGGTGATCGCGATGGGCAAGTGCGGCGCGCGGGAGCTGAACTACGTCAGCGACGTCGACGTGGTGTTCGTCGCCGAGGGCGACACGGGCGTGGCGACCCGGCTGGCGAGCACGCTCATGCAGGTCGCGGGCAAGGCCTGCTTCGAGGTGGACGCGGCGCTGCGCCCCGAGGGCAAGGCGGGCGCGCTCGTGCGCACCCTGGACGGGCACGCCTCCTACTACCGGCGGTGGGCGCGCACCTGGGAGTTCCAGGCGCTGCTCAAGGCCCGGCCGGTGGTCGGCGACGCCGAGCTGGGGCAGCGGTACCTGGAGGTGGTGCGCCCGCTGGTGTGGACCGCCGCCGAGCGCGAGGACTTCGTGCCGGACGTGCAGGCCATGCGGCGGCGCGTCGAGCAGCACGTGCCCGTCGGGCTGGAGGAGCGCGAGCTCAAGCTCGGGCGGGGCGGGCTGCGGGACGTCGAGTTCGCGGTGCAGCTGCTCCAGCTCGTGCACGGGCGCGGCGACGAGGAGCTGCGCA
Organism: Actinosynnema sp.; assembly: GCF_052038725.1. Lineage (NCBI taxonomy): Bacteria > Bacillati > Actinomycetota > Actinomycetes > Pseudonocardiales > Pseudonocardiaceae > Actinosynnema > Actinosynnema sp. The sequence goes on along the minus strand of NZ_JBQGCX010000265.1, from coordinate 3,707 downwards.
TCCAGGCCACCACGCAGGCGCTCGCCGCCCTCGGGCGCGGCGGGTACGTGGGGCGGGCCGACGCGGCGGACTTCGGCCGCGCCTACCGGTTCCTGCGCACCCTGGAGCACCGGTTGCAGCTGCAGAAGCTGCTGCGCACCCACCTGTTCCCGGCCGACGGCGACGAGGCGGCGCTGCGCTGGCTCGCCCGCGCCTCCGGGCTGCACGCCGAGGGCGGCCAGTCCGAGGCGCAGGTGCTGCTCGCCGAGTTCCGCAAGCGCGCCAACCAGGTGCGCAGGCTGCACGAGAAGCTGTTCTACCGGCCGCTGCTCCAGGCCGTGGCGAACGTGCCGACCGAGGCGCTGCGGCTGACCACCGGCGAGGCGGTCAACCGGCTGGCCGCGCTCGGCTACACCGCGCCGGACGGGGCGCTGCGGCACATCGAGGCGCTCACCAAGGGCGTGTCGCGGCGGGCCCGCATCCAGGGCGCGCTGCTGCCTGTGCTGCTCGACCAGCTCGCCGAGACCCCCGACCCGGACGGCGGGCTGCTGTCGTACCGGAAGGTGTCCGAGGCGCTCGCCGAGACGCCCTGGTACCTGCGGCTGCTGCGCGACGAGGGCGCGGTCGTCGACCGGCTGGCGGCGCTGCTCGGGTCCTCGCGGCTGGTGCCGGACCTGCTGGTGCGGGCCCCCGAGGTGCTGCGGCTGCTCGCCGACACCGAGGCGCTCCTCGGGCGGGACCCGATGACCGTGGGCAACCCGCTGCGCAGCACGGTGTCCCGGCACCACGACCTGGACCGGGCGGTGACGGCGGCGCGCTCGCTGCGGCGGCACGAGCTGCTGCGGGTGGCGTGCGCGGACCTGCTGGGGCTGGCGACGCTGCGGACGGTGTGCGTGTCGCTGTCCGAGGTGTGGGTGGCGGTGCTGGAGGCGTCGCTCGACGCGGTCGTGCGGGCGTCCGGCGAGCCCAGGGCGCGGATCGCGGTCATCGGGATGGGCAGGCTCGGCGGGCGGGAGTTGGGGTACGGGTCGGACGCGGACGTGGTGTTCGTGTGCGAGGCGGTCGGCGGGGCGAGCGACTCGGAGGCGGTGCGGTACGCGAACGGCGTCGTCGAGCGGGTGCGGCGGCTGCTGAGCGCGCCCAGCCAGGACCCGGCGCTCCAGGTCGACGCGGACCTGCGGCCCGAGGGCAGGCAGGGGCCGCTGGTGCGGACGCTGGAGTCGTACCGGGCGTACTACGCGCAGTGGGGCGAGCTGTGGGAGTCGCAGGCGCTGCTGCGGGCGCGGGTGATCGCCGGGGACGACGAGCTGGGCGCGCGGTTCGTGGCGATGATCGACCCGGTGCGGTACCCGGAGGGCGGGCTGGACTCCGGGCAGGTGCGGGAGATCCGGCGGATCAAGGCGCGCGTGGAGGCCGAGCGGCTGCCGCGCGGCGCGGACCCGTCGACGCACACCAAGCTGGGGCGCGGCGGGCTGGCGGACGTGGAGTGGACGGTGCAGCTGCTCCAGCTGCGGCACGCGGCCGAGGTGCCCGCGCTGCGGACGCCGTCCACGGTGCGGGGGCTGCGGGCGGCGCAGGAGGCCGGGCTGGTGTCGGCGGAGGACGCCGAGGTGCTGCGCGAGTCGTGGGTGCTGGCGACGCGGGCGCGCAACGCGGTCGTGCTGGTGAGGGGCAAGCCGGGCGACCAGCTGCCCACGGCGGGGCGTGACCTGGCGGCGGTGGCGGCGGTGATGGGGCACGCGCCGGACGACGCGGGGGAGTTCCTGGACTCCTACCGGCGCGCCACGCGGCGGGCTCGGGGCGTGGTGGAGCGGGTGTTCTACGGGTCGTGAGGCGGCCTTCGGGGCGGCCCTGGGGGGTGAAAACCTGGGGGTGCCCCTGGAGGGTGGCCCTCAGCCGTCCTCGCGCGAGCGGTGGTTGTGGGGCGGGTCCTGCCGACGTCGGACCCGCCCCGCGGAACGGCGGGTCACGCCTCGTCGGGCGCCTCGTCGGCGGTGGGCACGGTCGCGAGCAGGTCCACGACCCACTCCTCGACCAGGGTGTCCTCCTCGCCCTCCTCTTCCAGCACGAGCCGGTTGGACACCCGGACCCCGAGGCCGAGCACGTCAGCCGCGGCGATGGCCTCGATGGCCTCGGCCGCGGAGTCGTAGATGTTGGTGGACAGCACCTGCGCGGGGGTAGCGACGTCTTCAGACACGGCGTGACAGTAGCCCGCCGGACCGCCGCGGGCACGGTTCGCCGCGCAACGACTTTGTGTGGGACTGCGGTTACGCGCTGTTCAACTGGGGTGGTTTCCAGGCCACTCAGCATTGACCGAGAGTTATTTTTTGCCGAGACTGAGGGTCCCTCTGCTGGGTGACACCCCTGCGCCCGAACGAAGGACGCTATGAACCGAGAGCAGACCTCGCACCACCGGAAGAAGGGTGGCGCGGCCCTCAAGACCACGTTCGCCGCACTGGGCGTGCTGGTTCTGCTGGGCGTGGTCCAGGCCGCCACCGCGGGCACCGTGGGCGTGGGCGCGCTGAGCGTGGACCTGCGCGGTTCCGCCACCCCGACCACGTCGGCCCCCGCGGGCGCCCCCGAACCGCTGCTCCCCCCGAGCACCCCGGCCGAACCGGCCCCGGACGCCGAGACGAAGGTGGTCGAGGGCTCGTGGAAGCAGGCGAGGGGCCTGCTCACCGCCGAGATCACCAAGGTCGAGACCGTCGACGGCCGCATCCGCCTGCACCTGACGGCGGTGAACGCGAGCACGGCGAAGATGGACATCCCGCTCACGTCGATCACCGCGAGGGACGACGCGGGCGCCGAGTACGCCGCCACCCCCACCAGCCGCTGGTCCGGCGCCCTGGCCAAGGGCGCGACCACCACGGGCCAGATCGACCTGGACGACCCGAGACCGGCGACCGCGACCACCCTGACCGTGACCCTGTCCGACATCGTGGGCTCCCTGGCCCCGACCGGCGGCGCGATCACGGTCCAGAACGTCCCGCTGCCGTAGCCGACCGAGAAACCCCGCTCTCCCCAGGGGAAGGGCTTCCGCGTCGCCGGGACGCGGCGGATTCGGCGCCGGTCAGAGGAGGAGCGCGCGGCTGAGGCGCGTCGTGCTCGTGGTGGTGGCGCTGGGGTGCTCCGCCGCGAAGAGCTCTGACTTGCCTGCCTCGTTCGCGCAGCCGATGGCGCGGGAGCGCGCTCGTCGCGCGGCTCGGAGGTCGGTGAGCGAGTCGCCGACCGGGGTGCACCTCACCGCGGGGACCGCCACCGCCTCGCAGGCCCGGTGCGGCAGCAACGGGTTCGGCTTCAGCTTGCCCGGTTCGGGGTCGGTGCGGGCCGACACGGTGCGAACGAGTCCGGCGAGGCCGTGCAGGCTCAGGTAGGCGCTCACCGCGTCCCGCGAGTTGTTGCTCACCACCGCCAGGGGACGCCCCGTCTCCCCCCAGGCCTGGATCAGCTCCACCGCCCCTGAGGTCGGCTTCGCGGCCGTGACCGCCTCGACCTCGTGGGCGCGCAGCGCCGCCCCGGTGTGGCGGTTCGCCTCCGCGCCCAGGGACGCGGCGTGCTCCAGGACCACGAACGGGTCCTCGGAAGCGGCGACACGATCAGGCAAGCCGGTGTGACCGCCACCGGCCAGACCGCCTCGGAGCAGGGCGGCCCCCTCGCGCGCCGGGAAGGTCGAGAAGACCGCGCAGACGGGGCCGTCGAAGTCCAGGAACAGGGCGTCGGTGGTCGCG
>NZ_JBQGCX010000264.1:0-2062 GCF_052038725.1 Actinosynnema sp. | reverse complement strand
CGGGCTCCCAGCCGCCCGCCGCGCAGCAGGCCCGGGAGAGCGCCCAGCGCACCGGTTCCGGGCCGTCCGCGAGCTGCACGGCCAGCGCGGTCAGGAACAGCGCCAGCGAGAGCGCCGCCCACCTGGCCTCGGGCAGCGCGGTCCACCGGGTGCGGCGCGCGGGGGCGCGGGTCGTGGGGCGTTCTGGCGCGACGGTGGTCATGGGGGTCCTCCGGGGTCGGGTGCTCGCTCGCCGAAGGAAGAATATACGTACAGATGAACAGTCTTTCATGTATAGGTGGTGAACTACCATTCACCACATGGGGCACATCGCGAGTGGACGGGGGACGCCCGCCGCGCGGCTCGACGCCGAGTCGGCCGCGCACGTGGCCAACACCCGCCAGGCGCTGGCGACCCCCAGCAGGCTGCTGATCCTGGCCGAGCTGCGGCACGGCCCGCTGCCGGTCACCGCGCTCGCCGAGGCGGTCGGCATGGAGCAGTCGGCGGTCTCCCACCAGCTGCGGCTGCTGCGCACCCTGCGCCTGGTCGTGGGCACCCGCAACGGGCGCAGCATCATCTACAGCCTGCACGACGACCACGTCGCGCACCTGCTCGACCAGGCCGTCTACCACAGCGAGCACCTGCGGCTGGGCCTGGTCGACCGCCCGGCGGGCCACGATCAGGACGCGGGCTGACCGCTCACAACCAGCCCCGGTGGACCGGCGCGTCGGCGATCCCGCGCCAGCGCTCCAGCCACTCGCCCCGGAGCCTGCTCGGTCGCCATCCCGGCGCGCGCAGCTCCGGGGGGATCAGCGGGTCCTCGCGCATCGCGGCCTCCAGCGCCGCCGCGAGCCGCAGCCGTCGCACCAGCGGCGTTCCCCCGTCCTCGGCGAGCGCCTCCTCCACGGCGTCGTAGGCCCGGTCGACCGGTTCGGCGGGCCACAGCGCCTCGGCGATCTCCGCCGCGTCGTGGACGCCGCGCAGGTCCAGCGCGGTCGCGGACGCGGTGACCAGGTGCGCGCGGGCGCCCGCGTCGACCACGTCGGTCAGGTCGTGCGGACTCGCGTACAGGCCGGTGGAGACCGGCGCGGCCCCGGCGGCGAGCAGGTCGCGGCGCAGCGCGTCCCGCACCGCCCGCTCCCGCTCGGGCGTGCTGATGGCCGCGAGCCACCACCGCCCGTCCCACGGCACCTCTCCGGCGTCCTGCGCGAACGCCAGCGCGAGCCCGACCCGGTCCCGCCGCAGCCGCTCCCGGCCCAGGTCGGTGAGCCCGACGCGGCCCGCCCGCCCGCGCCCGACCTGGGTCAGCTCGCCCGCCGACACCAGCCGCCGCAACGCCAGCCGCAGCGGTTGATCTGCCACGCCGACCGCGTTCGCCGTGTCGTACACCAGGGCGAGCGCGACCTCGCCCTCGTCCGGCAGCAGCGCCTCGACGACGGTCCTGGGGGTGATCCGCTCGTCCACGCCGTCGAATATATCGCATATGCTACGAACGTGAGAGCAACGATAGTTCTGCGGCGGGCCCTGCTGGCGGCGCTCGCGCTCGCGCTGGTCATCGGCCTGATCGTGGTGCTGGGCAACGACTACCGGTTCACCCAGCGCGCGGTCTCCATCCCGTTCGGCGACGGCCACCTGTCCGGCGTCCTGGCCCTGCCGCCGGGGGACGCGGTCGGCGTCGTCCTGGTGGTGCACGGGGACGCGGCGGTCGACGCCACCCACGACGGGCTCTACGCGCCGTGGTTCGAGGGCGCGGCGGACGCCGGGTACGCCACCCTGTCGTGGAGCAAGCCGGGGGTGGGCGGCTCGACGGGGGACTGGCTGGCCCAGACGATGGCGGACCGGGCGGCCGAGGTCGGGGCCGCGCTCGACTGGGCCCGCGCCCAGCCCGACGTGCCCACCGGCCGGGTCGTGCTGTGGGGCGCGAGCCAGGCGGGCTGGGTGCTGCCGAAGGTCGTGGCCGCCCGCGCCGACGTGGACGCGGTCGTCGCGGTGTCCCCGGCGGTGAACTGGCTGCGCCAGGGCAGGCACCACCTGCTGTCCGAACTGGCGGGCGCCTCACCCGCCGAGCGCGCGGCGGCCGTGG
>NZ_JBQGCX010000263.1:0-4024 GCF_052038725.1 Actinosynnema sp. | reverse complement strand
GTGGGGACGGGGGCGCCGATCTCGGGATCGGTGGGGATGGAGGCGCTGACTCTGGGATCGGTGGGGACGGGGGTGCTGACTCTGGGATCGGTGGGGACGGGGGTGCTGACTCTGGGATCGGCGGGGGCGGGATCGCTGCTCTCGGGATCGGCGAGGGCGGGATCGGCGGTCTCCGGGGTGGCGGGGACGGGGGCGGTGGGGGTGGAGGGCTCCTCGGGGAGGTCTGCCTCTTCGGGGGACACCGAATCACCCTCGGGAGCGAACCCCGACGGGGTAGCGGTGTCGGTGGCGAGGGGGGCCGTCTCGGCATCGGGCAGCACGGCGGAGACCCCGCCGCCCGCGCTCAGCCGGGCAGCCGAGATCGCCCCTGCGCCCGGATCGGGCGCGGGGGTGGCTGCTCCGGGGGCGGCGGTCTCCGGCTCGGTGGACTCCGGCTCGGTGGACTCCGGCGCGGCGGTCTCCGGCGCGGCGGACTCAGGCTCGGTGGTCTCCGGGGCGCTGCCCTCGGGGGCCGCCGCCTCGGGCGCGTCGACCACTTCGGTGGCGCCTGCGGTGTCCGCCTTCCCCGCCTCCGGGGCGTCCAGGGGGGCGCCGTCGTCCCAGGGCTCGTCCGGGGTCGTCCACTCGCCCCAGTCGCCGTCCGGTTCCTCCGGTGGCGGTGGGGGTTCCTCCTCGTCCGAGGGCAACCACTCGTCGTCCGGGGGCACCCACTCCTCGCCCGCCTCACCCGCGTCGGCCGTCCCGGCCTCGGGTTCGGCCGTCCCGGCCTCGGGTTCGGCCGCGGCGGGCTCGTCGGTCCCGCCGGGCGGCTCGTGCTCCGCGGCCTCGCGCAGCCGGTCCAGCGCGGCGACGACCATGGCCGCGCCCTCGGACACCGCGTCGCGGCGCGAGCCCAGCGGGTCGGCGGGCCACTGGGCCGTCTTCGCCTGCGCCGCCAGGGGGTTCTCGTCCTCCAGGCCCGGCGCGGGCGCCCAGGTGACCACGTCGGCGGGTGGGTGCTCCGCGCCCGCCACGACCTCGCGCAGCTCGGTCAGGAACGCCGACGGGCCCTTCGGGGTCGCGCCCGTCTCGCCCCACCAGTGGCCCGACACCAGCAGGCTGTGCTCGGACCTGGTCAGCGCCACGTACAGCAGCCGCCGCTCCTCGACCAGCCGCCGCTCCTCGAACTCGTCCGCGTGCCGGTCGAGCGCCTCCTCGACCTCCTTGCGGTTCGCCCCGCCCGGCACCCGCAGCTCCGGCAGGTCCTGGGCGTCGCCGCGCAGCGCGGCGGGCAGCTCGGTCACCGACTTCAGCCACGACGCCGACTTCCGCCGGCCGGGGAAGACGTCCTTCACCACGTGCGGCACGGCGACGATCCGCCACTCCAGGCCCTTGGCCGAGTGCATCGTCACCAGCTGCACCCGGTTGTCCACCACCTCGACCTCGCCGGGCGCCAGGCCGTCCTCGGCGTGCTCGGCGGTGCGCAGGTAGTCCAGCAGCGCGGGCAGGGTCGCCGCCGGGCTGGCCGCCGCGAAGTCCGACACCACGTCCGCGAACGCGTCCAGGTGCGCCCGCCCCACCCCGCCCGGCCGGGCGACCGCCTCGATGTCCAGCAGCAGGGTCCGCTCGACGTCGGCGACCAGCTCCGGCAGCGGCTGGGTCAACCGCCTGCGCAGCGCGGCCAGCTCCGCGCCCAGCCGCCGGATGCGGCGGTAGCCCTCGGCCGAGTAGGCGGACGGGTCACCGGGGTCGTCGAGCGCGTCCGCGAGCCCGGCCTGCTCGGAGTGCTCGCCGGGCAGCGCGTCGGCCAGAACGGACAGCGGGTCGTCGTCCGGGGACTTGCGCGCGGGCGCCCCCGCCAGGTCGCGGGCGCGCTGCCACATCGCGGCCAGGTCGAAGGCGGCGATCCGCCAGCGGGAACCGGTGAGCAGCCGGGTGGCGGCGGTGCCCGCGAGCGGGTCGACCAGGACGCGCAGGGCGCTGGTGAGGTCGCGCACCTCCGGCTCGTCCAGCAGCCCGCCGAGGCCGACGACCTCCACCGGCAGCCCCCGGTCGCGCAGCACGGCGGCGATCGCGGGCATGTCGGAGCGGCGGCGCACCAGCACGGCCGCGGTCGGCGGCTCGTCGCTGGTGTCCACGTGGGCGCGCCACTGCTCGGCGACGGTGTCCGCCAGCCACTCCAGCTCGGCCCGCACGTCGGGGAACAGGCCGATCCGCACGTCGCCCGGCTCGACGCCGTCGCGCGCCCGCAGCGGCGCCACGTCCAGGCCCGCCGCGCGCAGCGGACCGGACACGGCGTTCGCCAGGTGCAGCACCTCGGGCGGGTTGCGGAAGCTGGTGAGCAGCTCGTACTTGTCGGCGGGCGGGAAGTCCTCGCGGAACCGGGGCAGGTTGGCCGCGCTCGCGCCGCGCCAGCCGTAGATGGCCTGGGCGGGGTCGCCGACCGAGGTGACCGGCATCGGGTCGCCGTCGCCGAACAGGGCGCGCAGCAGCACGCGCTGGGCGTGGCCGGTGTCCTGGTACTCGTCGAGCAGCACGGCGCCGTAGCGTTCGCGCTCGCCCTCGACGACCTCCGGGTGCCCGGTGGCCAGGCGGGCGGCGAGGCTCATCTGGTCGGCGAAGTCCAGGACGGCGTCGCGGCGCTTGCGGGCCCGGTAGGCGTCGAGCAGCGGCAGCAGGGCGACGCGCAGGCGCTGGGCGTCCACGATCTCCTGGAGCTTCTCCGGCAGGGCGTCCTTCTGCCTCGGCGCCTTGGGGGCGTGCTCGATCAGCGCGCACAGGTGCTCGGCGTGCGCGAGGAGCTGCTCGGGCTCGACCAGGTGCTCGCCCAGCTCGCCCGCGAGGGAGAGCAGGTAGGAGGTGATCGTGGTGGGGATCTTGTCGGTGTCGAGGTCCTGGGTCCACGCCGACACCACGCGGTGCGCGAGCTGCCACGCCGCGGTCTCGGTGAGCAGCCGCACGCCGGGCTCCACGGGCAGCCGCAGCCCGTGCTCGCTCACCAGGCGACCCGCGTAGGCGTGGTAGGTGAGCACGACCGGCTCGGTGGTGAGCACGGCGGCGCGGCGGCGGCCGGACGGGTCGAGCCGGTCCAGCAGCGGCGACCCGGCGAGGCGGCGCAGCCGTCCGCGCACCCGCTCGCCGAGCTGCCGGGCGGCCTTGCGGGTGAAGGTGAGGCCGAGGACCCGGTCGGGCGTGACGACGCCGTTCGCGACCAGTTAGACGACGCGCGCGGCCATGGTCTCGGTCTTGCCCGCGCCCGCGCCCGCCACGACCAGCGCGGGTGCGGCGGGCGAGGCGATGACGGCGGCCTGCTCGGGCGTCGGCGGGTGCAGGCCGAGGGCGTCGGCGATGTCGGCGGGCGAGGCGTGCGGAACCGCACCACCCCGCTGGACACCACCCGCCGCGACCACGTGGGGCATTGTCCACGTCATCCGCGGACCACCCCGGTCGGCGGGCCGGGGGGAGTGGAAGATCCACTGCAACGGGGCCGGTCAGCGGGGCGCGCGGGGGTGGGCGGGTGAGCGCCATCACCACGGGTGCGGAGCCGAACGGGGGGTGGGGGCACGGTGGGGGCGGTACCCGACGCGCCCGGTCGGCACACCTGGGGAGCCGGGGGCGTCGCGGGGAGCGGGGGGGGGTGGCGAGGGCTGCGGAGGTGAGGACGGGCGAGGAAGAGAAGGAGGAGGAGGAGAAGGAGGAGGCGGGCTGGGGCGCAGGCGCGGGGCTGAGCGCAGGCACGGGTCCGAGGGCGGGCCCAGCCGCAGGTGTGGACGTGGGCTCGGGCGCGTGCGCGGACACCCGTGCGGGCGCGCGTGAGGGCTGAAGCCATGGCGGGCGCGTGGAAGCCGGGCAGCACCGGGCCGTTCGCGCCAACCCCGCGCCTGTCCGTGCGACTCCCGCGCCTGCCCGCGCCGACCCCGCGCCTGCCCGCGCCAAGCCCGTGCCTGCCCGCGCCAAGCCCGCGCGCGTCCAGCGGCCGACCCCGCCCCCTGGCCGCCCGTTCCCCGCTCATCCCGCCCCCGCTCGCCGCTGCCCCCGCCTCACC
>NZ_JBQGCX010000262.1:0-12818 GCF_052038725.1 Actinosynnema sp. | reverse complement strand
CGGGCGGTGGCTTCGGCGGCGCCGGTGGCGCGGGCGGCGGCATGGGCGCGGCGGGCAGCCAGATGGGCGCGGGCGGCTCGTCGGCGGCCTTCGCGGGCGGTCGCGGCGGCGCTCCCGGCGTGGGCTTCGGCCCCGGCGCCGCTGGTGGCGCGGGCGGCTCGGGCACGCCGATGGGCGGCGCCCCGATGGGCGGCGCCGGCGCCGGTGGCCAGGGCGCGGAGGACAAGGAGCGCCGTTCCGCCGCGTACATCCGCGGCGAGGACATCTTCGAGGTGCCGGGTGAGAACCTGCCGCCGTCGGTGATCGGCGGGGTCAAGCCCAAGAAGCGCGGCCAGTCGTGATCGAGCCGGAGTACCTGCTCACGCCGCGTCAGCTCGACGTGCTGTGGCAGGACCTCGGGCTGGGCAGGCTGCCCTACCCGCTGGACGTGCCCAGCCTCGGCGCGACCGAGGCCGAGCGCGCCCGGCTGCGCGAGCAGGTGCTCGCCGAGCTGGGCGGCCAGCCCGACCACCGGCTGGTCTCGCTGCTGCGGCTGCTGGCCGACCACCGCGTGTCGGTGGACGCCATCGCGCACGTCGAGCGCCCGATCCGCGCCGTCGCCGTCTCGGACGGCGACCGCGCGGCCCTCGCGGTGATCGACAGCGGCAGCGTCGGCCTGCTGGAGATCCGGCCGACCTCGCTGGCCAGGTCCATCGTGGAGGTGCTGCCCGCCGGTGCGGCCGGTCCCGGCTCGTCGCTGTCGCTGCGGGTCGAGACCATGGACGCGGCCGTCGCGATGCAGGGCCAGTCCGACGGCGACGAGGACGACCCGTGGGGCGACTCCGAGGTCGACGAGCGCACCGCGCTCCAGCGCGCGGGCCTGTCCCGCGAGGACGCCACCGCGCTGAGCGAGCTGGCGGCCAACCGCAAGGCGGGCGGGCAGTTCGGGGTCTCGCACGGCGGTGGCGGCGGGTACCGGGCGCAGCGGGCCGGGGTGACCATCACCTGGTTCGACACGCACCAGGGCCGCTACCTGATGGTCCGGGAGAACGGGTGGCTGAGCCTGGCCCCCACGGACAACGACCGGATCGCCAGCCGGATCGACTCGGTGCTGGCCGGGGTCGCCTGAGCGGCCCCCGCAGCCTGACCCGGAGGCCCCGTCGCGCACGTCGCGGCGGGGCCTCCGGGCTGTTCGGGGTCTTCCGCCCTGTCCGGGGCCTTTTCCAGCTTGTCCGGACTCCTCCCTGCCTGTCCGGACTCCTCCCGACCTGTCCGGTCCCTCCCGGCTCGACCGCGCGTTCCCGTAGTGCCACGGGCGCGCGGCGCTTCCCGCCGGGTGGACGTCCTTGAAGCGCCGCCCGCCGGGTTGCATCCTCGGTGGCGGGGTCCGACGTGCCCCAGGAGAGGCGGGTGCCCGATGGTCGAGTCGTCGCTGGGTCTGCGCGGGGTGTTCCGCGACTTCCCGCAGGGCGTCGGCATCGTGACCGCGACCGGTGGCGACGGCCCGGTGGGCGTCACGGTCAGCTCGATCACCTCGGCCAGCCTCGACCCGCCGCTGGTGGTGGTGTGGATCGGCCAGGGCGCGTCCGCGTGGCCGGTGCTGCGCACCGCCCCGCTGTTCGCCCTGCACCTGCTGCACGCGGGCCAGACCGCCCTGTCCGACCTGTTCGCCCGCTCCGGGGCCGACCGCTTCGGCCAGGCCACCCGCTGGGAGCCGGACGACGACGGCGTCCCCCACCTGCTCGACGCCCCGGCCCGCCTCAGGTGCCGCACGTCCCGCCGGATCGTGGTCGGCGACCACGTGGCCCTGGTGGGCGAGCCGCTGGCGATCGAGCACAAGGCGGGCGCCTCGCCGCTGGTGCGGTTCCAGGGGCGGTACACGTCCGTGGCGTAGCGGCTGCGGTGGCGTGGCGGCTACAGCTGGAACCCCGCACGCGGGCGCACCGTCGACGCGGCCAGCTCGCGCACCCGCGACGCGGGCAGCGGCACCCCGTCGGCGGCCTGGAACCAGGCCACCACCTCCGCGATCGGCAGCCCCTCGGGCGGCAGGCCGGTGTACGGCACGGCGTACAGCGGGGTGTTCGGCTCGCTGCGCCAGCTCTCTGCCAGCGGCCCCAGGTCGACCGCGTCGAACCCCAGCGCGGCCAGCAGCGCGGCGACCTCGGCCTTGGCCGCCGGGTCGTCGCCGGAGACCGGCAGGGCGGTGCGGTCGGGGGCGCCGTCCGGCCGGTGCAGCTGCAGGAGCTGCCTGGGGCCGATGTTGTGCAGCGCCTTCACCACGCGAGCGCCGACCAGCGCCCGCTGCACCAGCTCGCTGGAGGTCAGCTCGTCCCGGTCCAGCTCGGGGTTCTCCCAGCCGGGCTTGCGGGCGTAGTTCATCGGGTCGACCACGACCTTGCCCGCCAGCTCCGCCACCGGCAGCCGGTGCAGCGCGGTCAGCGGCACGGCCGCCACGACCACCTCGCCCGCCAGGGCCGCCTCCGCCGGGGTCGCCGCGCGGGCCCGCTCGCCCAGCTCGGCCACCAGCGCGGCCAGGGACTCCGGGCCCCGCGAGTTGGCCAGCACGACGCGCAGCCCCGCGTCGACCGCGCGCCGCGCCACACCCGCCCCGACCATGCCGGAACCGATGACGCCCAGGGTGGTTGTGCTCACTGCCCGCTCCTCGCCTGCGCCCCGACCACCGGGGCGCGCCTCCCATCAGACCCGCCGCGAACCGGGCGGACAACGAGCGGACCCGCCCCGCAGCGATCACGTCCCGTGATAGATCAGAGGGGTGGAACTGCGCGCGCTGCACTACTTCGTGACCGTCGCCGAGGAGCTGCACTTCGGCCGGGCCGCCGAGCGGCTGCGGATCGTGCAGCCCGCCGTGAGCCAGCAGGTCGCCCGCCTGGAGCGCGAGCTGGGCGCCCGGCTGCTCGACCGGACCTCCCGGCGGGTGCGGCTGACCCCGGCGGGCGAGCGCGTCCTCGTCGCCGCCCGCGAGGCCCTGGCCGCCGCCGCGCGGGTGCGGGTGGTGGCGGGGGAGCGCGGGGCGGTGGTGCGGATCGGGCTGGCGTCCTGCGTGGACGCGCGGGTCGACCGGGCCCTCGGGCGGCTCGGCGACGTGGAGCCGGAACTGGTGGACCTGCCGGTGTCCGCGCGCCTGGCGGCCGTGCGGGCGGGCGAGCTGGACGTGGCCCTGGTGCGCGGCGCCGTGCCGTCCGGGGGCGAGGTGCGGGTGGCGCGCGCGTGGACCGAGCGGCTGCACGCCGTGGTGTCCCACGAGCACCCGGCGGCGGGGGCGTCGTCGGTGCGCCTGGCGGACCTGTCCCCGGAGGGTCTGCGCCTGCCCGCCCGCGAGGTGGACCCGCCGCTGCACGACGCGATCCTGGCCGCCCTGCCGACCGCGCCCCGGCGACCGCCGTCGGGGGACCTGATGACCGCCCTGTACGAGGTCGCCCGCGACCCGGCGGGGTGGGCGCTGCTGCCGGAGGGCCAGGTGGCGAACGTCCGACCGGGCCGCGTCGTCCCGGTGCCCCTCGACCCGCCGCTGGAGGTGGACGGGCACGTGGTGGCCTCGGCGGTGACGCCCGCGTCCTGCCTGGCGTCGTACGCGGCGGCGTTCGGGGACTGAGCGGGGCGCGCCCACCGGGACGCGCCCCGGACCGCTACCCCAGCGCCCTCGCCGCCGCCCGCCCCGCGGTCCGCCCGGAGAACAGGCACCCGCCCAGGAACGTCCCCTCCAGCGCCCGGTACCCGTGCACCCCGCCGCCGCCGAACCCGGCTGCCTCACCGGCCGCGTACACCCCCTCCAGCACCGACCCGTCCCCGGTCAGCACCCGCCCCGACAGGTCCGTGTGCAGCCCGCCCAGGGTCTTGCGGGTCAGCACCGACAGCCGCACCGCGATCAGCGGCCCCGCCTTCGGGTCCAGCAGGGCGTGCGGTTCGACCACGCGCATCACCTTGTCGGTCAGGAACTTCCGCGCCTCGCGCATCGCGTTCACCTGCATGTCCTTGCCCAGCCCGGACAGCACCTGCCGGTCCCGCTCCACCACCACGCGCTGCAGCTCGGCCGCGTCCACCAGGTCCTCGCCGACCAGCGCGTTCATCCCCGCCACGACCTCCGCGACGGTCCGCCCGGTGATGAACTCCGGCGACCGCTTCGCGAACACCTCCACCGGCGTCACCGCGCCCGGCAGCACGCGCTTGAGGAGCATCTTCACGTCGCGCCCCGTCAGGTCCGGGTTCTGCTCGGACCCCGACAGCGCGAACTCCTTGCCGATGATCCGCTGGTTCAGCAGGAACCACGAGTGCCCGTGCCCGGTCTTGACGATGTGCTCCAGCGCCCCGAGCGCGTCGAAGCCGGGGAACAGCGGGATCGGCAGCCGCTTGCCCGTGGCGTCCAGCCACAGCGGCGACGGGCCGGGCAGGATGCGGATGCCGTGCCTGCCCCACACCGGGCTGTGGTTGTCGATGCCCTCCGGGTAGTGCCACATGCGGTCCTCGTTGATGATCCGCCCGCCCGCGTCGTTCACCACCTGGAGCATCAGGCCGTCCACGTGGTCCGGCACGCCCGACAGCATGTGCTCCGGCGGCGTGCCCATCCGCGCGGGCCAGTTGCGGCGCACCAGCTCGTGGTTGCCGCCGATCCCGCCCGACGTCACCACCACGGCCTGCGCGCGCAGCTCGAACGACCCGGCCACCTCCCGCGAGGACGGCTCCGCCCGGCCCACCGCGGACGGCACGAGCACCTCGCCGCTCACCCCGTCGACCACGCCGCCGGTGGTGGTCAGCCCGGTCACCCGGTGCCGGAAGCGGAACTCCAGCAGGCCCTGCGCCACGGCCTCGCGCACCCGCTTCTCGAACGGCTCCACGATGCCCGGCCCGGTGCCCCAGGTGACGTGGAAGCGCGGCACCGAGTTGCCGTGCCCGCCCGCCAGGTACCCGCCGCGCTCGGCCCACTGCACCAGCGGGAAGAACCGCACCCCCAGCCCGTGCAGCCAGGCCCGCTTCTCGCCGGAGGCGAAGTCCACGTACGCCTCGGCCCACCGCTTCGGCCACTCGTCCTCGGGGCGGTCGAACGCCGCCGAGCCCAGCCAGTCCTGGAGCGCCAGCGCCGACGAGTCGCGCACCCGCAGCCTGCGCTGCTCGGGGGTGTCCACCATGAACAGCCCGCCGAACGACCACCAGGCCTGCCCGCCGAGCGAGGCCTCGGGCTCCTGGTCGAGCAGCAGGACCTTGCGCCCGGCGTCGACGAGCTCCGAGGCCGCGACGAGCCCGGCCAGTCCCGCGCCGACGACGATGACATCCGCGTCATGTGCCATCGGGCGAGTCTAGAGGCGTCCGACAGCGCAGCACGAGACCTGAATATTTTTCAGAACACCGCCGTTCGAGCACGTCCGCGCCCCGCGATCCCGGAAACGGCCCCGGAGAAGAGCGGGAGCCCGCCCCCGCCGAAGCGGGGACGGGCTCCACCGAGCGGGGAAGCGGTCAGGCCACGTTCCGCACGACCACCACGCCGCTGCCCACGGGCACGCCGTCGGAGGTCCGAACGCCCAGCTCGCCGCGCAGCTCGCGCCCGTCACCGGGCTTCGCGCTCGCGGTCACCGTGCCGGTCGCCGTCCACGTCGCGCCCGCGGTGCGCTGCGCGTCCGCGTCCGCCACGGTCACCGAGCCCAGGCTCGGCGCGGTGAACACGTCCAGGTAGTCGTACTCGGTGGTGCCTGCGGGCACCGCGTACCCGTCGACGACCACCCGCCACGCGCCCGGCGCCGGGTTGGCCACCGACACGGCCTCCTCCGAGTCCGCGTCGGCCGACTGCACGTACAGCACGCACGACCCGGAGGTGCAGTTGTACAGCAGCAGGTCCAGGTCGGCGGTCACGTCGCTGGTCTTCCCGATCGACGCCCGCAGCTGCGTGGCGCCCGCGGGCACGACCAGGTCGTACTGCGCGGTCGTGCCGTCGGCGATGCTCGGCCGTGCCACCTTCGCGCTGCCCAGCGGCCCGCCGACCAGCTTGCCGGTGAACGTCGCCAGCGAGTTGGTCACCTGGTACTGGCGCTCCACCGGGGTCCCGGCCACGACCGACTCGATCACGTCCGGGTTCGGGGTGATCGCGGTGCCCAGCACGGAGGCGGTCACCGAGTACTTGGCCACGTCCGCGTCCGAGGTGCGCCGCGCCTCGACCACGATCTCCCACACGCCCGGCGTCGGGTTCGCGACGGTGCGGCTGGTGGGCGTGCCACCGGAGCAGCCCGCGCCCGCGTCGGGGTTGTAGCAGTTGGTCGACGAGGTGGTGTCGAACGGGACGCCGTACGGGTCGAAGCGCAGGAACCGCACCTGGCCCTTGCCGGGGTCGCCGCCCGCGGCCATGTCGACCTTCAGCGCGCTGGCGCCCTCGGGCACCTTCACGAAGAAGCTCTGCGACTGGTTGCGCGGCAGGTCACCGGTCCTGGTCACCTGGTAGGAGCCCTTGGCGGTGAACTCCTCGGCGGCGAAGACCGTGTTCAGGGTCATCGCGTCGACACCGGCCGTGGACGAGTTGTCGATCTCCAGCACGGCCGAGTGCACGCCTGCCGACTTCGGCTTGACCTTCACGGCCAGCTGCACCGGCTTGTTCAGCGGCAGGGTGACCCTGGTGCCAGAGGAGAACGTGCCGTCGTTGCCCTTCCACGACAGGCCGAACTGCTGGTTCTTGTCCGGGCCGGTGGTGCGGGTCAGCGTGTAGGTGCGGGTGTACTCCTTGCCCACGACGACGCCCTCGCGGTCGTGGATGCCCACGCCCACGCCCGGCGTGGCCAGTAGGTCGTCCAGCGCCGTGCTGACCTCGACCGAGGTGGTGACGCTCTGGGTGTTGACGCCCCGGTTCAGCTCCGCCCAGGCGCGCTTGACGTCGAACAGGCCCGCGCCCTGCTCGTAGGCCTGGAGCGAGGAGACCCACTTGGCGCCGGTCTTGATCGCGGTGCGCAGCTGCGCGGCGTTCGGGCGCTGCCCGTTGTGCGTGGCCTTGTACGCGCTCACCAGCAGCGCGGCGGCGCCGGTCGCCTGCGGGGCGGCCATCGAGGTGCCGTTCAGCATGGCGTAGCCGGCGGGCAGCTCGTAGGTGCCCGCGACGGGGCCGGAGGGCAGCCACTGCGGGATCGTCGCGATGGCCGAGCCGGGCGCGACGATGTCCGGCTTGAAGCCGCCGTCCTCGCGCGGGCCGCGTGAGGAGAAGCCGTGCAGGCCCTCGGCCTGCTTGGTCACCGAGCCGTAGTTCGACAGCCACGTCTGCTTGGTGATGTACGAGCCGACGCTGATCGAGTCGGAGGCCACCGACGGGTCGCCCACGGTGTTGGCGCCCGCGCCGCTGTTGCCCGCGGAGATGAACAGCTGCACGTTGTACTCGGCGATCGTGCGGTTGTAGAGCTCCGCGCGCGCGTTGTTGCCGTCGTTGAGCGGCGGCAGGCCGCCGATGGAGATGTTGACGACGTCCGCGCCGTTGCGCGCCGCGTACAGCACGCCGTCGATCAGGCCGCTGCTGGTGCAGGACGGGGTCGACAGGCAGACCTTGACCGCCATCAGCTTCGCGCCGGGCGCCGCGCCGACCATCTTGCCGCCGAACAGGTTGTTGGCGGAGGTGATGCCCGCGACGTGCGTGCCGTGCTGGGCGGCGGAGATGCCGATGTTCACGTACGGGGTGCCGCCGTTGTCGTACACCGACTTGTCGGTCTGCACGACGAACGCGACCTGCTCGACGGTGCCCGTCGCCGGGTTGTCGACGCCGAAGTGGCCGACGTCCTTCTTGTGCTTGTAGTCGATCATCGGCTTGTCGTCGGTGAAGTCGCCGTCACCCTTGACGTCGACCCGCACCTCGCGCGTCGAGACGTCCTGCAGCACGCCGAAGGCGTCGTTGCGGTCGCCGTCGCGGTTCAGGTCGCCGCCGGTCTCGCTGTTGCTCAGGCCGAGGTCGCCCGAGGTCTCGCGGAACAGGCCGAAGCTGTACGTCGAGCCCCTCGGCACCTTGTAGGTGACGCCGCCGACGGTGAAGTCGGCCGTGTACCGGCCGGACATGCCGATCCACGTGCCGTCGCCGGAGTTGGTGGCGTTGGCGTTGTACCAGTCGACGACCTTGGTCTCGCCGGTCGTGGTGGTCTTGAGCGCCGGGTGGTCCAGGTCGACGCCGGTGTCCAGCACGGCGATCGTGGTCCCGCGACCGTCCCACTTGGAGTGCGCGTCCGTGAACTGCGCGGCCTGGGTGTCCTGGATCGGCAGGTACGGGTTCTTCTTGGGCGTCTTCGCGTCCGGGGCCTTCTGCGGCAGCGGCGCGGCGGAGCCCTCGGGGCGCGGGTCGTCCAGCGCGACCAGGCCGTCGACGTCCACGGCGCGGACGGCGTCCAGCTTCGCGGCCTTCTCCGCCTTGTCGCGCGGCAGCGACACCTTGGCGTAATCGATGTCGCGCTCGGTGGACTGCACGGTGCCGCCGAGCGCCTTCAGCTCGTTGACGGCGGAGTCGAGCTCGCCCTCCTCGGCGGCGACCAGCAGGGTCACCTCGGCCTGGCCCGCGCGCTCGGCGTCGGCGATGCGCTCGCGGTCGACCGAGTCGAGCTGCTTGGACGCCTCGGGGGCGCCCTGGGGTGCTTCCTGCGCGAGCGCGGGAGTGGCGGCGAAGCCGATCCCAGAGGTGCCGAGCACGGCCGCGAGCAGAGCCGCCCCCGTGCGGTGCCGCCACCGTCTGCCTGAGTTGTTCACGGCGCAAACCCTTCGTGGGGAAAGATTGGCGCAAGCACATCGCTGGACGGGTGCCGAAACAATCAGACGAACGGCTCAAGCGCGGATTCCACATTGGACCAGCAGGCCTCTTGCGCGAGCGCGCCGGAAGTGCCGCAGAACCCCGAGACGGGTGCGACGCCTTCAGTCAAGAGCCGACCGGCGGGAATGTCAACCGGTGTCAAAGGTGAAATCGGGAAATCGGTGCGGGGGCGCTAACGAAAGCCCTCGGGCGCCGATGCGGGCCGTCACCGGGCGATCACGGGCGGTCCGGATCGGGGGCGGTGCGGTGAAGCCCGCCACAAACGGGCATCGTCCGGCGTCCCGGTTCGTTGGGTCTACTGGTCGGCGTGGTGGACGTTGCGCCGCGCACCCCCGTTCCGCAGGGCACTCCCCCCTGGCCCGCGGATCCGCTCGGGGGTGGCGCGCGCTCCCGCCGTCGTCGACCGCCGTCGGCCGGACGGCGTCCCCCCCACCGCTCGGCCGACGGCCCGGACAATGCCGGGCCCGGCGGGTCGGACCCGACCCGCCGGACATTCGCGCGTGGTGCCGGATTGCGCTCGGGTCGCGCATTGGCGGGGTGATCCACGACGCATTCATGACGCCGCCGGGTCGCCCGCGCAACCCGCGCATTTCCGCCACCGGCCATTTCCCGGCATTCGGACGCCGCCCCGCTCGGCGTTCCGGGGCATCACGGTTCCGGCAGGCGGTGCTCCACCGGCTGGTCCACGTCGACCCGCTGGACGCCCGCCAGCGCGGCGAACGCCTCGGCCCGCTCGACCGGGACGGCCAGCCGGGCGTACCCGACCGCCGCGTCCTCGGCCAGCACCCGAGCGCCCGCCTCCCGCGCCGCCGCGACCACCTCGGCCTCGTGGCCCCGCTCGGCCACCACCAGCAGCTCGACCTCGCCCGCGCCCGCGCGCCGCGCCTCGCGCAGCGCCGCCCTGCCCTGCTCGGTCAGCTTCGACGTCTCTCCAGGCACCGGCGCCTCCGCGCTCGTCGTCCCGGCCGCCGGGACGGTCGACCGCTGCGGGGACAACGTCCCGGACGTGCTGACCGTGCCCCGCTCCGACGGCGGGGACGGCGGCGCGCTCGCGGCGCCACCGCCCGAGCAGCCGACGACCGCCGCCGCCACCGCGCCCAGCACCAGCGCCACCAGCCCGGCCCCGCCGAACCCCGAGCCGCCGAACCCCGAGCCGCCGAACCCCGTCCCGCCGAATCGCCGCACCCCGCACCACCGCATCCCGCGCTCCCGCGCTCCAGGCCCCGGACCACCGGTCGTCACGGCGAGGACGGAACCCCGACCCGCACCGGTTGCATCTCCTGCGTGCTCGTCGGCCCGCTGAACGCCTGCACCCGCTCCTCGCCGTCCGCGCTCTCGCCGAACACCCGGTTGTCCCCGTGCGGCTCCGCCACCTCAGGCCGCCGGGGCGCGGTCTTCGGCACGTCCCGCACCCGCACCTGCGGCAGCGCGCCGGGGTGGTTCGCCCGCAGCCACGTCACCAGGTGCTCGCGCACCACGCACCGCAGGTCCCACAGGCTCGGTGCGTCCCGCGCGGACACCAGCGCCCGCAGCTTCACGAACGAGCGCACCGCGTCCGTCACCTGGAGCACCGACACCCGCCCGTCCCACAGGTCGGTGTTCTCCAGCGCGTGCCGCAGCTCCTGCCGCATCTCCTCCACCGGCACCGTCCAGTCGACCTCCAGCTCGACCGTGCCGAGCAGCGCCGACTGGGTGCGCGTCCAGTTCTCGAACGGGGTCTTCAGGAAGTGCGAGGTCGGCAGGATCAGCCGCCGGTCGTCCCACAGGTGCACCACCACGTAGGTCAGGGTGATCTCCTCGACCCGGCCCCACTGCTCCTCGACGATCAGCACGTCGTCCAGCCGCAGCGCGTCGCTGAACGCGATCTGCATCCCGGCGAACACGTTCCCCAGCAGCGACTGCGCGGCCAGCGCCGCGATCGCGCCGATCACACCGGCCGACGCCAGCAGCGACGCGCCCGCCGCCCGCGCGCCGGGGAAGGTCATCAGCACCGCCGCGACGGCCACCACCGACACCACGCCGACCGTGACCCGGCGCATCAGCCGGACCTGGGTGTGCACCCGGCGGGCGTGCCGGTTGTCGTCCACGTCGATGCGGACGCGCGAGAG
This sequence comes from Actinosynnema sp., assembly GCF_052038725.1. Taxonomy (NCBI): domain Bacteria; kingdom Bacillati; phylum Actinomycetota; class Actinomycetes; order Pseudonocardiales; family Pseudonocardiaceae; genus Actinosynnema; species Actinosynnema sp. The sequence continues at coordinate 1,961 of NZ_JBQGCX010000262.1, read as the reverse complement.
GGTCGCGTTCTCCAGCACCACCAGCAGCGCCGCCAGCAGCCACGCGCCGCTCAGGATCAGCGCGATCCCGACCGCGTGCAGCGCCGTCGGCCGCCACTCGCCGCTGGCCGTGACGCCGAGGGAGAGCTGCAGGGCCACCAGGGCGGCGACCACCTGGGCGGGCCGGTGCAGGTGGCGGGCCAGGTTGGCGAACAGCTCCGACTTGCGGCCGATCCTGGCGACCGTCCGGTGGACCAGCGCCACGGCGACCAGTGCGACCAGCACCGATCCGGCGAACGTGACGATCGTGACGACGGGGGCGGGCACGCGTGGCACCTCCTCTTCGCGGGTACGTTCCCGTGTGGGCGTACCCGCGAGCCCGCCGGTCAAGACCCGAGTGCGGCGTTCGCCACTTCCGCTTGCCCTCAACCGCCCACAGGTGACAATCCGCCCACCACCACCGGCAGGGCTCACCACCGGCAGCGGGCGGCGCCCCACGGCTCGTCGTCCCACCGGGCCCACGCCAGGTTCCACGCGGTCCAGCGCCGGCTCCGGCTCGACCAGTGGCAGACCCGCAGCTCCTCGGGCAGCCGAGCCAGCGCCGGGGCGGCGTCCGCGGACAGCGTCGACAGGTAGGTCCGGTCGATCCGCCCGGTGGCCTCGTAGCGCGCCACGTTGGCCTCCGCGACGAGCAGGTCCGGGTTGGCGGCGGCCAGCGCCAGCACCGCGCCCGCCGCCGTCGCCACCACCGCCCTCGGCAGCCAGGCCGCCGACAGCCGCACCCCGGCGGCCAGCACCACCAGGCACACCAGCCCCAACCACAGCTCGGCGGCCAGCGCCAGGACGCGCTGCTCGGTGAACCCGTAGGCCCGCTGGTAGAGCCACATGCGGTGCACGGCCGAGGCGACGATGACCAGGGTGAGCGCGCACAGCGCCCCCGGCAGGGCGCGCAGCCACAGCCGGTCCCGCGCGGTGGCGCGCGAGGCGAACCGGGACACCGCGCCCAGCACGCCCAGCGTCAGCAGGGTGACCACCACCAGCTGCCCGAAGCCGCCGCGCGCGTCGTCGGCGTACGTCAGGTCGGCGGTCACCTGCACGTGCCGGTCGCCGCCGAACAGGGTGCGCAGCTGCACGGCCACGAACGCGGTGAACAGCGCCACCAGCGCCCCCACCGGCAGCGCCCAGTCCCGGCGCGCCACGGCGGGCGCCTGCGCGAGGGGCGCGTCGACGGTGTTCGGGACCGCGCGCAGCCGGTGCGCGGCCAGCACGCCCGCGCCCGCCGCAGCGCCGAGGACCGCGGTGACCCCGATCGGGGTGTCGGACCGGAGCACCGCGCCCAGCACCAGGTCGGCGAACGCCTCGTCCGCGCTCACCAGCAGCGGCAGGAACACCAGCAGCGCCGCGCAGGTCAGCGCCACCGGCCGCAGCCAGCCGCCCGTCGCGCGCGCCGCGGTGGCGGGCACCGCGACGCAGGCCCACAGCAACCCCCTGGCCGTGCGTCCGCCGGTGACCGCGATCGAGGCGGTGGCCAGGCCGGTGACCAGGCACAGGGCGAACAGCCAGCCGGACGCGCGGAACGCGGCCACCGACGCGAGCAGCACCGACAGCGCCGCCCAACCGGGGCGGACCCGGCCGGCCAGGGCGAGCACGGCGACGGCGGCGATCGGCCAGCCGACGCCGTGGCTCTCGTACGGGACCACGGCCGCCACGACCACGCCCGCGACCAGCGCGGCGAGGACGGCCCGGCTCCGGCGGGACTCGTCCTGCGGGGTGAGCGGCGGGGTGGCGGGGGAGCGGGGCGCGGGGGCGGTGGCGGCGCGACCGGGTGCCGTCACCGGAGCGGGGGCCTCGGGTGAGTCGCCGCCCGCAGGCCCGTTCCTGCTCTCCGGCTCAGCTTCCACCTCGTTCTCCGGCTCAACTTCCTCGTTCTCCGACTCGGCTTCGCCCCTGGGCGCAGGTTCCTCCCCGCGCTCGGGCTCAGG
>NZ_JBQGCX010000261.1:0-3611 GCF_052038725.1 Actinosynnema sp. | reverse complement strand
CCACGGCCGACGCGATCCCCGCGTCGTGGGACAGCGACACGTGGATGCTGCCGACCCCGAGCTCGTCGGCGCGCGCCGCCACCGTCCCGGTGATCGCGAACGACGGCCGCCCGTCCGCGTCGGTCCGCACCTCGGCGTCGTGCCAGCTCATCCCGGCCGGCGCACCCAGCGCCTTGGCCAGCGCCTCCTTGGCCGCGAACCGCGCCGCCAGGCTGGCCACCGGCCGCGCGCGCTCGTGCTCGGTGAACAACCCGGTCCGCAGGCCCGGCCGCCGCTCGAGCGAGCGCGCGAACCGCTCGACGTCGCAGACGTCGATCCCGACCCCGATGATCACCGGACGATCATCGCCGAGCGCCGCCCTCCGACGGGCGCAGGGCCCGGGACGGTCACTCGACGGTGACGGACTTGGCCAGGTTCCGCGGCTGGTCGACGTCGTGCCCCTTCAGCGTCGCGAGCTCGCAGGCGAACAGCTGCAACGGGACGATGGCCAGCAGCGGCTGGAGCAGCGTCGGCACGGCGGGCACCTCGATGAGGTGGTCGGCGAACGGGCGCACCGTCTCGTCGCCCTCCTCGGCGATCACCACGGTCCGCGCGCCGCGCGCCTGGATCTCGCTGATGTTGGACACCAGTTTGGAGTGCAGCACCGCGCGGCCCTTCGGCGAGGGCATGACCACGACGACCGGCAGGCCCTCCTCGATCAGCGCGATCGGGCCGTGCTTGAGCTCGCCCGCCGCGAAGCCCTCGGCGTGCATGTACGCCAGCTCCTTGAGCTTGAGCGCGCCCTCCAGCGCCACCGGGTAGCCGACGTGGCGGCCCAGGAACAGCACGGCCTTGGAGTCGGCCAGCTCGCGGCCGAGTGCCTTGACCTGCTCGACCGTGCCGAGGACGCGCTGCACGGCGGCGGAGGCGGCCTCCAGCTCGGCGAACTCGCGGGCGACCTCGTCCGGGTCCTTGGTGCCGCGCGCCTGCGCCAGGGCCAAGCCCACCAGGTAGTTCGCCGCGATCTGGGCGAGGAACGCCTTGGTGGAGGCGACGCCGATCTCCGGGCCCGCGTGGGTGTAGAGCACCGCGTCGGACTCGCGCGGGATCTGCGCGCCGTTGGTGTTGCACACCGCCAGCACGCGGGCCTTCTGCGCGCGGGCGTGCCGCACGGCCTCCAGGGTGTCGGCGGTCTCGCCGGACTGGGAGATCGCGACGACCAGGGTGGCGCGGTCGAGCACCGGGTCGCGGTAGCGGAACTCGCTGGCCAGCTCGACCTCGACGGGCAGCCGGGTCCAGTGCTCGATGGCGTACTTGGCGACCAGGCCGGAGTGGTAGGCCGAGCCGCAGGCCACGACGAAGACCTTGTCGACGTCGCGCAGGTCCTGGTCGGACAGGCGCTGCTCGTCGAGCACGATCCGGCCGTGGCGGAAGTGGCCGCGCAGGGTGTTGGCCAGCGCGTCCGGCTGCTCCTCGATCTCCTTGAGCATGAAGTACTCGTGGCCGCCCTTCTCGGCGGCGGACAGGTCCCAGTCGACCGTGAACGGCTTGGCCTCGGCGGGGCCCCCGTCGAAGTCGGTGACCTCGTAGCCGTCGGCGGTGATCACCACGACCTGGTCCTGGCCCAGCTCGACGGCCTCGCGGGTGTGCTCGATGAACGCGGACACGTCGGAGGCGAGGAACGTCTCGCCCTCGCCGACGCCGACCACGAGCGGGGAGGAGCGGCGGGCGGCGACGACCTGGCCGGGCTCGTCGGCGTGCGTCACGACGAGCGTGAACGCGCCTTCGAGGCGGCGGACGACGGCGCGGACGCTGCCGGGCAGGTCGCCCTTGGTCGGGCCGTCCGAGTAGGCCAGCGCGATCAGGTGCGCGGTGGTCTCGGTGTCGGTGTCGCTGGCCATCTCGATGCCGAGGTCTTCCAGCTCCGAGCGCAGCGCGGCGAAGTTCTCGATGATGCCGTTGTGCACGACGGCGACGCGGCCGGTGGCGTCGCGGTGCGGGTGCGAGTTGCGGTCGACGGGCGCGCCGTGCGTGGCCCACCGGGTGTGGCCCATGCCGACGGTGCCCGCGAACCCGGCGCGGCCGACCTCGTCCAGCACCGCCTCCAGGTTGGCCAGCCTGCCTGCCTTGCGCTCGACGGCGAGGCCACCCGCGCCGTCCAGGACGGCGACGCCCGCCGAGTCGTACCCCCGGTACTCCAGGCGCCTCAAGCCGTCCAGCACGACGTCCAGCGCCGAGCGGTGGCCCACGTATCCCACGATTCCGCACACACCGCACAGGGTCGCCAGATTCATGCGGTCCCCCGAACGTGTCGGTTCACACCGTTTTCGCAGGTAACGCCCCTCTTTGGTGTAGACCAATCGTGGCGTGCGGCACCGGGTCGCGATCGACTACCGTTGCTGCGGTGAGCGGCAACTCGGCGAAGCAGGTGCTCGACCAGCTCAGCAGGCCAGGGGAGCACGAGGTGCTGCGGGGCGACCTGGCCCTCGTCGGGCTGCCCGGCCTGGTCTACACGCCGGCGTCCGGCCTCGGCCTGCCCGCCGTCGCGTTCAGCCACGGCTGGCTCCAGCCCGCCACCCGCTACCGGGGCCTGCTGCGGCACCTGGCGTCGTGGGGCATCGTCGCGGCGGCCCCGAACACCCAGCGCGGCCCGCTCGCGTCGGCGCGGCTGATGTCCGCGAACCTGACGACGGCGCTCGACGTGTGCACGGGCGTGCGGCTGGGCGAGGGCGGCATCTCGGTGGACCCGGAGCGGCTGGCGGTGGCCGGGCACTCGATGGGCGGCGGCGCGGCCGTGCTGGCGGCGGCGCGGGACCCGAGGGCGCGCGCGGTGGTGACCCTGGCGGCGGCCGAGACGAAGCCGTCGGCGCTGGACGCGGCGCGCGAGATCGGCGTGCCGGGCCTGCACCTGGCGGGCGGCGAGGACCGCATCGCGCCGCCGATCGGGCACGCGCAGGCGATCGCGGAGGCGTGGCGCGGGCCGGTGCAGGTGCGGATGCTGGAGAAGGCCTCGCACCTGGGGTTCACCGAGGGCAGGCACTGGAGCGAGCTGCTGCTGGACGGCAGGGGCGAGCGCTCGGCGCAGCGGCTGGCGCGCGGCCTGGTGACGGCGTTCCTGCTGCGGGTGCTCAAGGGCGAGCGGCGCTGGGACGCGCTGCTGGAGGACGACGTGCGCGGCGCGGCGCTGGTGTACCAGCGGGCCGCGCTGGGGCTGTGACCCTGGGCCAGGAGGACTGCTGAGGGGCGCGGCGCGGAGGGCTCCCCTCCGCGGGAACGGGGAAGCCCTCACGCGCGGCGCCGCTCGTGCGACCCCGGCTCAGGAGAGCCAGGTCTGACCGCTCATGTCGTCGTCGTCCGGCGGCGGCGGCGCGGCCCTGCGCCCGCGCGCGGGCGGCTGCTGGGCAGGCTGCTGCCAGGACGGCGGCTGCTGGGCGAACGGCTGCGTGGGCGGCTCCTGCTGCCCACCGCGGGGCTGGGGCTGCTGGTTCCCCCAGGGCTGGGGCTGGTTCCCCCACTGCTGCTGTTGCGGCGGCTCCCCCTGCTGCTGCGCCCAGGACCTGGCCGGGGCCTGAACCCCCGTCTTGAGCATGAACGAGCCGTCCTTGGGAGCCTCGGCGGCGGCCTTGCGCGCC
>NZ_JBQGCX010000260.1:0-2057 GCF_052038725.1 Actinosynnema sp. | reverse complement strand
GCACTGCCCTGGCTTCGCCCGCGGGTTGTGTTGTCCCTGCCGCGCCCGGAGGTCGCTCCGCTCCACTCTCACCCGGAGGTCGTTCAGCGGTCACCGTGACTCCCACCAGTCCTGGAACGTCTGCTCCGGTGGGCGTGGCAGGTCGCGGGTGTCCGTCCACGCGGCCAGTGGGGGTGGCATTCTGCCGATCACGCCTCGCCTTCCGCCCAGCAGTCTGCCCAGCCTGCCCGCGCGCAGGACCCTGCGCCACCGGCCCGGTGACGTCATCGCCCACGCCAGGCCGCGCATCGCGGCCGACTCCGGGGTCACCGGTTTCGCGCGCACCACCCGTTCGCGCAAGTGCACCAGCATCGACGGGATGTCGATCGCCACCGGGCACACGTCGTAGCAGACCCCGCACAGCGACGACGCGTACGGCAGGGTCGGGTTGCGGTCCACGCCGGTCAGCTGCGGGGACAGCACCGCCCCGATCGGGCCGGGGTACGTCGAGCCGTACGCGTGGCCGCCCGCGCGCTCGTACACCGGGCACGAGTTCAGGCACGCGGAGCAGCGGATGCAGCGCAGCGCCGCCCTGCCGTCCGGGTCCGCCAGGGTCGCGGTGCGGCCGTTGTCCACCAGCACCACGTGCGCGGTCTGGCCCTCGGTCGGGCCCGTCCACACCGACGTGTAGGGGTTCATCCGCTCGCCGGTCGACGAGCGCGGCAGCAGCTGCAGGAACACCTCCAGGTCCTGCCACCTCGGCACCAGCTTCTCCACGCCCACCACGCTGATCAGCGTGCGCGGCAGCGTCAGGCACATCCGGCCGTTGCCCTCCGACTCGACCACGACCAGCGCCCCGGTCTCCGCCACCGCGAAGTTCGCCCCCGACACCGCCACGTCCACCGTCATGAACTTGCGCCGCAGGTGCGCTCGCGCCGCCTCGGCCAGCGCGCGCGGGTCGTCGGTCAGCGCGGGGTCCACGTCCGGCATCTCGCGCAGGAACAGGTCCCGGATCTCGGCCCGGTTGCGGTGGATCGCGGGCACCAGGATGTGGCTCGACCGGTCGTCGCCCAGCTGCACGATCAGCTCTGCCAGGTCCGTCTCGACGGCGCTGATCCCGGCCTCCGCCAACGCCTCGTTCAACCCGATCTCGGCCGTCGCCATCGACTTCACCTTGATCACCTCGCGGCTGCCGGTGGCCGCGACCAGGTCGGTGACGATCCGGTTGGCCTCCTCGGCGTCGCGCGCCCAGTGCACGGTCGTGCCGCGCTCGGTCCGCGCCTCCTCCAACCGCAGCAGGTGGGTGTCCAGGTCCGCCAGCACCTCGTCCTTGATCGCCGCACCGGCCGCCCGCAGCCCGTCCCAGTCGGGCAGCTCGGCCACCACCCGCGCCCGCTTCGCGCGGATCGTGCCGGTGGCCTTGCCGAGGTTGCGGCGCAGCTGCGCGTTCCCCAGCGCCTCGCGCGCCGCTCGCGGGAACGGCTCGCCGGTCAGGTTCCCGGTACCGCCGGGCATCCCCAGGAACGTCACCGCGCCACCCCCGCCAGCACCTCCGCCAGGTGCAGCGCCCTGGTGCCGCTGCGCAACCGGGACAGCCCGCCGCCGATGTGCATCAGGCACGACGAGTCGCCCGCCGTGAGCACCTTCGCGCCGGTCGACAGCACCGCGCTCATCTTGTCCGCCAGCATCGCCGTGGACGTCTCCGAGTTCTTCAGCGCGAACGTCCCGCCGAACCCGCAGCACGTCTGTGCGCCCGGCAGCTCCACCAGGTCGATGCCGCGCACCTCGCGCAGCAGCCGCAGCGGCTTGTCGCCCACGCCGAGCACGCGCAGCGAGTGGCACGTCGGGTGGTACGTCACCCGGTGGGGGAAGTACGCGCCGACGTCGGTCACGCCCAGCACGTCCACCAGGAACTCCGACAGCTCGTAGGTGCGCCCGGCGACCTCCTCGGCCCGCTCCGCCAGCCGCGCGTGCCCGTGCTGGGCGGCGACCTTCGCGTGCTGGTGCCGGATCGACCCGGCGCACGACCCGGAGGGCGCGACCACCACGTCCGCGTCGGCGAACGCCCGCACGTGGTT
>NZ_JBQGCX010000259.1:0-6918 GCF_052038725.1 Actinosynnema sp. | reverse complement strand
GGGCGCCAGCGGGGCTGCGGGGGTAGACGTGCGGCGTCTGGGTAGGCCCAGGCCCGCGCCCCCCAGCGGGCGACCGGGGGCGGGTGGGGAGCACGGGCGGTGATCGCGATGGGGGGGGCCGCCCCCGCTACCGGGGCGTGCTGCTCGGTTCCGCCGCCTCGCCCAGGCGCACCGTGAACGCGTCGCTCGCCACCAGGCTGGTCCGGCGCTCGACCTCGCCGCCGCCTGCCGCGAGCAGCGGCTCGTACGTGCCGGACTGCTCCGCGATCGCCTCGGACAGCAGCGGGACCACCGCCTCGCGGACCGGGAACGGGGACAGGGAGCGGCGGTAGGCGACGACCGACTCGAAGCGGGCCGTCAGCACGTAGCGGTCCGGTTCGTCCATCGAGCGGGCCAGGTCGGCGCTCAGGCAGCCCGGCTGGGCGGTGAGCAGGGACAGGGCCTGGGCGACCCTGGCGGTGAACGGCTCCGCGGCCTCTTCCGGGACGTCGAACCTGCACACGAGCAGCATCGGGCAAGCCTCCCACGCGGGCGCCCGCGCGCCCGGCTCGGGCCGGGTCCGGCAGGACCGGCCGGAGGAGACGGCCCGCAGGACCGGCCGAGGAGCCACCCGGAGGACGCCCGTCGCACGGTCCGGCGGCGTCCTCGGGAACGACCTCGGGGCCCGGCCGGGGAGCGCCTAGTATTGGGGGTGAAAATCCATGCCAAGTGGGAGGCGCCGTGACGGTTGGGGTGAGGGGCGGGCACGTGCACTCCCCCGCTCGCGAAGCGCCGAACCCGGCCCCGGCCCGCCCGCCGACGGGCACCCTGGAGGCCGCGGGCGAGCTGCTCCGGGCGCTGGCCGCGCCGGTCCGCATCGCGATCGTGCTCCAGCTGCGCGAGTCCGACCGCTGCGTGCACGAGCTGGTCGAGGCGCTGGGCGTGGCCCAGCCGCTCATCAGCCAGCACCTGCGCGTGCTCAAGGCCGCGGGTGTCGTGCACGGCGAGCGGCACGGGCGGGAGGTGGTCTACCGGCTCGCCGACGAGCACCTCGCGCACATCGTCGTCGACGCGGTGACGCACGCGGAGGAGACCACTCGTGGTATCAACGAGGCCCGTACGTCCCGGACGGAGGACCTGTGACGACAAGCGAGCGTCCCGGCACCGCGGTGCCGGGGCTGCGTTCCACCAAGCAGCGCACCGCCGTGTCCAAGCTGCTCGACCAGCTCGACGAGTTCCGCTCGGCCCAGGAGCTGCACGAGGAGCTGCGCAAGCGCGGTGAGGGCATCGGTCTGACCACGGTCTACCGCACCCTCCAGTCGCTGGCCGAGGCGGGCGAGGTGGACGTGCTGCGCACGGACTCCGGCGAGGCGATCTACCGCCGCTGCTCCGCCCACCACCATCACCACCTGGTGTGCCGCCACTGCGGCCACACCGTGGAGGTCGAGGGGCCCGCGGTGGAGAAGTGGGCGGACCGGGTCGCCGAGGAGAACGGGTTCTCCGCGATCAGCCACACCGTGGAGATCTTCGGCACCTGCGCGGACTGCACGGCCGCCCGGTCCTGACCGGCGCGACCACCGGAACGCGGCACCGCGGACGACGCCCTGCCCCGGACCCCGCCGAAGGGGTCCGGGGCAGGCGTGCGTCTAGCCCTCGTAGGTCTCCTGGGGCGCGGCGATGGGGACGACCTCGCGCACGGTGAACGTGGGCACGTACGCGGTCTCCTTGGTGGCCGTGCCCGGCACGTACCGCCCGGTCACCTCGACCCACTGGTCGGTCGCCCACCCGCCCATGTCGGTCCCGGTGAGCAGCACCTTGATCGGCCGGGCGTCGGCGGCGCAGCAGGAGATCGCCAGGCGCGCCACGAACACCTGCCCGTCGACCCGCGCCACGAACCCGGTGAGCCTCACGGTGCGGTCGTCGAGCGAGCCGGAGTCGTCCCACGCGGTGCGGGTGACGAACTCGGTGATGGTCAGCGGCACCACCGCGTCGTCGGCCAGCGGCGCGAACCCGCCGGAGGACGCCTGCGACTGCGGCAGCCCGTCGTCGGCCCGGCTGACGCTGTCCGAGCCGAGCGCGGGCGGGCTGATCAGGAACACCGCGAGCACCGGCAGCAGGAGCAGCCACGGGCTGCGGCTGCCGCCGTGCTCGTGGTCGTCGTGCGCCTCGGGCTCGCCCGAGGGCGCCAGGGCGTGCTGGGCCCGCACGTCCCGCCCGATCGCCACCACGGCCAGCAGCACCATCACCACACCCGTGGCCACCAGCCACGGTTGCAGCGACGCCTTCACGTACCGCAGGTACGTCCCGGTCAGCGCCAGCTTCAGCAGCGCGCCGCCGAGCAGCACGAGCAGCACGTTCTGGGTCTCGCGCCTCACAGGAACACCCACCCCGACACCAGCGCGCAGGCCACGGCCACCACGAACGTGGCAGGCGCGAACCGCGCGGCGAACCCGCGCCCGAAGGCGCCCGCCTGGAGCGCCACCAGCTTCACGTCCACGGCGGGTCCCACGACCAGGAACGCCAGCCGGGGCAGCAGCGGCAGCGCGGACATCGACATCGCCACGAACGCGTCGGCCTCGCTGCACAGCGCGAGCACGACCGCCAGCAGCGCCATCACCAGCACCGCGAGCGCGAGCTGCGCGCCCAGGGTCTCCAGCCACGCCGTGGGCACCAGCACGTTGAACACCGCCGCGAACACCCCGCCCAGCACCAGGAACCCGCCCGCCTCGACCAGGTCGTGCCGCGCGGTCTCGGCGAACACCGCCCAGCGCGAGCGCCCGTCGCGGTCCGGGATGCGGCGCAGCGCCCGCTCGGCGATCCACTCGGCCTTGCCGAAGCGGGTCCACAACCAGCCCATCACCACGGCGGTCAGCAGCGAGCCGACGAACCGGGCGGGCACCATCCACGGCGCGTCCTTGAACGCGACGGCCGTCGACACCAGCACCACCGGGTTCACGGCGGGCGCGGCGAGCAGGAACGCCAGCGCGGCGGCGGGCGCGACGCCCTGCTGCATGAGCCGCCTGGCCACCGGCACCGACGCGCACTCGCAGCCGGGCAGCGCCACGCCCGCGACGCCCGCGACCGGTACGGCCAGCGCGGGGTTGCGGGGCATGGCGCGGCGCAGCAGCGACGCGGGCACGAACGCGGCGATCGCGCCGCTGATGAGCACGCCGAGCACGAGGAACGGCATGGCCTGGACGCACACCGCGACGAACACCGTGGCGCCGGTGCGCAGCGCGGGCACGTCGAGCACCCCCACCAGCCAGTCCTGCAGCAGCAGGGCCAGCACGAGGAGGCCGCACAGGACCTCCAGCGAGGTGACGCGCCAGCGGGCGCGCGGGCGGCGCGGCCCCCTGATCTCGCCAGTGATTGTCATTGCCGAGATGATGCCACGCCGCTCACGCGTTCGGAGGAACGACCGGGGAACGGGCCGGGAAGTCAGGGCGCCGCCGGTCCCGCCCGGCTAGACCTCCTCCTCGTCCTCCTCGTACTCCTCCTGCAGCTCGTCGATGGTGGCCAGCACGTCGGCCACGTCCTCGACCGGCAGCAGCGGCTCGACCACGGCGAGCACCTTGCCGCGCCGCTGGCTCACCACGGACTCGGCGAGCGCCACCGCGTCGTCGCGCAGGTAGGGCCCGCACACGAAGCTGCCCCAGTCCTCGCCGCCGGAGGCCTCGAAGGTGACCGCCCAGGGCAGGCCCTCGACCTCGTCGGCGTCCTCGGGCTCGTACACCACAACGCCACCCATGATCAGGCTCCGCCTTCCGCTCGTGCCAGCAGTTCGCCGCGCAGCTGCGAGGCGGTGGAAACGACGAGCATCAGCAGGGTGCTGAGCGGCTCGGGGTCGAGGCCCTCCGCGGGGAAGGCGTAGCGCAGGGTGACGTCCATGCCCCGGTCGGTGTGGACCACGCCGAGCGTGCCGAACAGGCCCTGACCGGCCCGCTCGGCGGCCGACGAGGCCAGGTCGGGGCTGTGCGGCAGGTCCCAGGCGACCACGCAGGTGAGGCTGAGCACGGTCAGGCCCTCGGCCAGCCGCATCGCCTGCACCGCGCACGGCACGTCGCCGTGCCGGAAGCTCAGCGCGCCGTCGTCGTCCACGTGCACCTCGTGGAACAGCTCCAGCGCGGTGCGGGCCGAGGTGAGCAGCCGGGCGGTGACCTCGGCGTCCTCGTCGGTCACGAGGTCTCCTCATCGGGTTCGGGTGCGTCGTCCGGGCCGGGGTCGGGCCCGGTGCGGTCGTCCGGCTTGTCGATCGCGCCGCCGAAGCGGCGGTCGCGCATGGCGTACTGCTCGCAGGCGCGCCACAGGTCCTCGCGGCTGAAGTCCGGCCACAGGATGTCCTGGAACACCAGCTCGGCGTACGCGGACTGCCACAGCATGAAGTTGGACGTGCGCTGCTCGCCGGAGGGCCGGATGAACAGGTCGACGTCGGGCATCTCCGGCTGGTACAGGTAGCGGGCGATGGTGCGCTCGTCCACCTTGTCCGGGTAGATCTTGCCCGCGGCGGCCAGGCGGGCGATCTCGCGGGCGGCGTCGCCGACCTCGGCGCGACCGCCGTAGTTGATGCACATCGCCAGGTTGAGCGTGGTGTTGTTCTTCGTCCGCTCCTGCGCGGACTCCAGCTCGGTGACGACGCTGCGCCACAGCCGGGGCCTGCGCCCCGACCAGCGCACCCGCACGCCCAGCTCGTCCAGCTCGTCGGTGCGGCGGTGGATCACGTCGCGGCTGAAGCCCATGAGGAAGCGGACCTCCTCGGGGCTGCGCCGCCAGTTCTCGGTGGAGAAGGCGTACAGCGACAGCCACTTCACGCCCATCTCGATGGCGCCCTTGGCGGCTTCGACCACGACGGCCTCGCCGCGCTTGTGGCCCTCCACCCGCGACAGGCCGCGCTGGTTGGCCCAGCGGCCGTTGCCGTCCATGACGATCGCGATGTGCTTGGGCACGAACTCGGCCGGGATCGCGGGGGGTTTCGCGCCCGACGCGAGGGGTTCCGGGGGCCGCGGTGCGCGCGTCTCGCGCTCGGCCCTCCTGCGGCGGAGCATGACTGTCCTCTCGGGGTTGGTGCGGAGGCGGCTCTTAGTTCTCGGCGGTCGACTGCCTGCGCTCCACCAGGGGAAGCGACCGGAGCTGGCGCTCCAAGTGCCACTGGAGGTGCGCCGCGACCAGCCCGCTGCCCTCGCGGCGCGGACCGGTCGGGATCTCGTCGACCACGTCCCACTCGCCGTGCAGCAGCGCGGCGAGCAAGCGCAGGGTCTCACCCGATGGTGAGGCGCTGCCGGGCGGGCGGCAGTTGGCGCAGACCACCCCGCCCGCCTGCACGTTGAACGACCGGTGCGGGCCGGGCTCGCCGCAGCGGGCGCACTCGCCCACCGCCGGGGCCCAGCCCGCGAACGCCATCGCGCGCAGCAGGAACGCGTCGAGCAGCAGCGACGGGTCGCGCCGCCCGTCGGCGAGCGCCCGCAGCGCGCCGGTGACCAGCAGGTACAGCCGCAGGGCCGGGGCGTTCTCCTCGGAGGTGAGCCGGTCGGCGGTCTCCAGCACGGCGCAGCCCGCCGTGTACCGCTGGTAGTCGTCGACCAGGACCACGCCGAACGCGTCGATCGTCTCCACCTGGGTGATGACGTCGAGCGTGCGGCCGGGGTGGAACTGCGCGTCGACGTGCCCGAACGGCTCCAGCCGCGCACCGAACCGCGACGAGGTGCGGCGCACGCCCTTGGCGACCGCGCGCAGCTTGCCGTGGCGCTGGGTGAGCAGCGTGATGATCCGGTCGGCCTCGCCGAGCTTCTGCACCCGCAGGACCACCCCCGTGTCCCGGTACAGGTTGGCCACCTAGAACCCCAGCCTGCGCAGCTGCTTCGGGTCGCGCTGCCAGTCCTTGGCGATCTTGATGTGCAGGTCGAGGTAGACGCGGGTGCCGAGGAGCTTCTCGATCTGGTGGCGGGAGGTGATGCCGACCTGCTTGAGGCGCTCGCCCCGGTGGCCGAGGATGATCGCCTTCTGCGAGGGGCGCTCGACGAACACGTTCGCGTGAATGTCGACCAGGTCGTCGCGGCCCTCGCGGGGCAGCATCTCCTCGACCACGACGGCGATGGAGTGCGGCAGCTCGTCGCGCACGCCCTCCAGCGCGGCCTCGCGGATCAGCTCGGCGACCAGGGTCTGCTCGGGCTCGTCGGTCAGCTCGCCGTGCGGGTAGAGCGGCGGGCCCTCCGGGAGCTTGCCGAGCAGCAGGTCGGAGAGGGTGTCGACCTGGTAGCCGTCGACCGCCGAGACCGGGATGATCTCGGCGAACTCCATCACCTCCTGCAGCGCGACCAGCTGTTCGAGGACCTGCTGCTGGGGGACCAGGTCGGTCTTGGTGACGATGCCGATGACGGGGGTGCGCTTGGCGATCTTGGCAAGCTCGGCGGCGATGAACTTGTCGCCGGGGCCGACCTTCTGGTCGGCGGGCACGCAGAACCCGACCACGTCCACCTCGGACCAGGTCTCCCGGACGAGGTCGTTGAGGCGCTGGCCGAGCAGGGTGCGCGGCCGGTGCAGACCGGGGGTGTCGACCAGGATCAGCTGGCCGTCCTCGCGGTGCACGATGCCCCGGATGGTGTGCCGGGTGGTCTGCGGCTTGCTGGAGGTGATCGCGACCTTGGTCCCGACCAGCGCGTTGGTCAGCGTCGACTTGCCAGCGTTCGGGCGGCCGACGAAGCACGCGAAGCCGGAGCGGTAACCATCCATCCGCCCATTGTCCCTGGTGTCCGTTCCCGCCCGCCGCCGGGCGGGGAGGGGCGGGGTGGGGATGCCTGGTAGGGCGCGGGCGGGCGGGGTTCGGGTGGGGGGCGGGGCGGGATCGGGCGCGTTCGGGGGTGTTGGCGGGCCCCGTGGGGGGGGGGGGGGGGGGGGGGGCACCCCCCCCCCCCCCCGCGGCGCGGGGCCGCCAGAGCCGCAACC
>NZ_JBQGCX010000258.1:0-1517 GCF_052038725.1 Actinosynnema sp. | reverse complement strand
GAGCACGACCGCGACGACCGCGGCGGCGGCCACGCCCGCGCCGACGCGCCTGCGCGACGCGCGGACCTGGCGCTCCTGCCCGACCTGCCGCAGCGCGCGCCGCAGCAGCAGGTCGCCGCCGTCCGGTGGTCCGTCCAGCAGCGCCTCGGGCGGGACCTCGCCCAGCGCCTCCTCCATCGCCCTCAGCCCGTGCACCTCGTCGCGGCAGGTCGGGCAGGTCGCCAAGTGGGCCTCCACCTCGCGCACCTCCGCCTCCTCCAGCACTCCCAGCACGTGCGCGCCGAGCAGTTGCGGGACGCGGCTGCTGTCGTGAGTCCCGGTCATCCCGCCACCTCCTTCAGCGAGACCCCGGTGAAGGTCTCGCGCAGTGCTCTGAGCGCGTAGTGCGATCTCGACTTCACCGTTCCCGGCGGCACCCCGAGCGCCTCGGCGGCCTCGGTGACGCTGCGCCCCCGGAAGTAGATCTCCAGCAGGACGTCGCGGTGGTCCGAGGAGAGCTGGTGCAGCGCCTCCAGGACGACGACCGAGTCGACCACGGCCTCCGCGTGGTCGCGGGCGACCGCCGCGGCGCCGGGCGACTCCGCGACCTCCTGCGGTCGCGCGGCGCGGGCGCGGACCCGGTCGGTGCTGATGTTGCGCGCGACCGTCAACCACCACCCGCGCACCGAACCCTTGCCGTTGACCAGCGCCTCGGGGTGCCGCCAGGCCCTGACGAGGGTCTCCTGGACGACGTCCTCAGCCGCCGCCCGGTCACCGGTCAACCGCGTGGCGTACGCCAACAACGCCCGACCGTGCTCCTCGTAGAGGGTCCTGATCAGGGCCTCGTCGGCCGCGGTCTCCCGTTTGCGGGACCACAGAGCCGCCATCCACCCACTCCTTCCACCAGCTCGTGCTCGTGAACACGGAGGGGGGGTGGGAACGGTTCATTGGGGGGAGTGGGAGTGGGGTCGAGGTCAAGACGGGGTTGGGGGCGGGGTTGGGGTTGGGAGCGGAGTCGGGGTGGGCGCAGCGGGGCGAAAGTTGGGGACAAGTCGGGGGTTGGGGACAGGTCGGGACACGGACGACGAGTGGTAGCACGGAAGACGGAGATGGCGCGGAAGACGGATGAACGGACCGTTCACCGAGACTGCCACCGAGACCGGCGATGAACGGACCACTTACCCAAGGTTGAACGGACCGTTCAACCGGCAACGCGAGACAAGCCGCCCAACGAGCGGTCCACCCGCCCGAGACCGGCGATGAACGGACCACTCACCCAAGGTTGAACGGACCGTTCAACCAGAGACACACGACAAGACGCCAGGTGAGTTGAACGGACCGTTCAACCGGCAGGGTGAGGCAAGTCGCCGAGCGAACGGACCGTTCAACCGAGAGCCGACAGAGCACGTGGACCAGCGGTTCGCCTAGCGGGCCCACAGCGCCTTCAGCAGCGCCCCAAAGGTTCCCCAGCGACCCCCAACCGCCTCTCCGCCCCCGCCACATCCGCGCCCCCGCATCCGCCCCCCGCATCCGCATCC
>NZ_JBQGCX010000257.1:0-3608 GCF_052038725.1 Actinosynnema sp. | reverse complement strand
GCTGGCACCTGGCCGGGACGCACGGGGTCGCGGTCGGCGGCGCGGCCGGGTCGGCGGTGGCGGCGCTGGTCGCGCTGCTGCTCGCCGCCCCCCTGCTGCGCCGCGCGCAGGCGCCCCTGCCGCGTCCGGCGCGGGACGGCCGGATCCGGGTGCTGCACCTGGGTTTCGAGGACCCCGCCGCGCCGGGCGCGGGCGGCGGGTCGGTGCGCACGCACGAGGTGAACCGGCGGCTCGTGGCGCGCGGGCACGAGGTGACCGTGCTGACCACGCGCTTCCCCGGCTGCGCCGACCGCACGCAGGACGGCGTGCGGTACGTCCACATCGGACCGTTCGCGGGCCGGACGCGGCTCAGCCGCTTCCTCGGCTACGCGGTGGCCCTGCCGCGCGAGGTGCGGCGCCGGGACTGCGACCTGGTGGTGGAGGACTTCTGCGCCCCCGTGTCCAGCCTGGCCGCGCCGCGCTGGACCGGGCGGCCCACGGTCGGCGTGGTGCAGTGGCTCAACGCGCGCGAGAAGGCGCGCGAGTACCGGGTCCCGGTGCACTGGGTCGAGCGGTACGGGGTGCGGTCGCACCGCAGGCTCGTCGCGGTGTCCAGGGGCATCGCCGAGCGGCTGGTGGCGCTGAACCCCGACGTGCTGGTGCGGGTCGTGGCGAACGGGGTCGCGCAGGACGCGTTCGAGGTGACCGCGCCGCGCAGCGCGGACGTGGTGTTCGTGGGGCGGCTGGAGATCGCGCAGAAGGGCCTGGACCTGCTGCTGCGGTCGTGGGCCCTGGCGCGCCACCGGGTTCCGGGCTCGCTGGTGCTGGCCGGGAGCGGTCCCGACGAGGCTCGGGTGCGGGCGCTGGTCGCGGAGCTCGGCCTGGCGGACCGGGTCCGGTTCGCGGGCTGGGTGTCGGGTGGGGAGAAGTTCCGGCTGATGGCGGGCGCGCGGGTGGTGGCCGTGCCGTCGCGGTACGAGACGTTCGGGATCGTCGCGCTGGAGGCGCTGGCGACCGGGACGCCCGTGGCGGCGTTCGACATCCCGTGCCTGCGGGAGATCGTGCCCGAGCGGGCGGGTGAGCTGGCGCCGTCGTTCGACGTGGCGGCCTACGCGGACCTGCTCGCACGGGTGGACGGCAGGTGCGACGGCGGCGACGGGGCGCGCAAGCGCTTCGCGGGCCGGTACCGGTGGGACGGCTTGGCCGTCGAGCAGGAGCGCGTCTACCTGGACGCGGTGGCGAACGGGTCAGGGAGGACCGGATGACGACGACCACGCGCACGACGCCCACGAGCGGTGGGCCCCCTGGAGCGAGGTGGGCGGTCGGGTGGCCGGTGGCGCTGCTCGGGCTGTTCGTGGTGGCGCTGGGGCTGCGGCTCTACAACGCGGCCTCGGCGCACGAGCTGTTCATCGACGAGAGCGAGTACACCGACATCGCCCGGTCGATCGGCGAGGGGCGGGGGGTGCGGTTGTTCGGCGAGCCGTTCCACCTGCACCCGCCGCTGCTGTTCGGGCTGCTGTCGCTGTTCGCCGACCCGGCGGCGCCGCTGCTCCAGGCGGTGCTGGACCTGCGGTGGGTCAACGCGGTGCTGGGCGCGGCCAGCGCGGTGGTCGTGGCGCTGCTGGCGGACCGGGCGCGCGGGCGGGCGGCCGGGGTGCTGGCGGGGGCGCTGTTCGCGCTCAACCCGTACCTGGTGAAGTTCGACAGCCGGGTCACGCTGGAGACGCTGATGGGCCTGGGGGTGCTGCTCGGCGTGCTGCTGCTCGCGGTGGCGGGCGCGCGCGGGGCGTGGGCGCTCGCGGCGGGCGCGGCGTTCGGGCTGGCGCTGGTGAGCAAGGAGACCTCGGCGCTGGTGACGACCGTGCCGCTGCTGCTGTTCCTGGTGCTGCGCAGGCCCGTCCCGCGGCGGTCGGCGCTGCTCGCGCTGGGCGGGCAGGCGGCGGTGTACGCGGTGTACGTGGCCGGGATCGCGGCGACCGGGCACCTGCCGGGGTGGTGGGGCGAGAAGTCGTCCGGGGTGCTGCGGGCGGTGGGGGTCGTGCAGTCCACCGGGTACAACGCGCCGGGCCGGTCCTCCCTGGGCGAGCGGTTGATCGCCAACTCCGGGCTGTGCGCCCCGGCCTACCTGGTGATCGCGTTCGGCGTGGTGGCGGCGTGCGCGCTGCTGGCGCTGCGGTGGCGGGAGCTGGCCGACGGGCCGCTGGCGGTGGTGCTGCACTGGCAGGTCGCGGTGTGCCCGCCGATGGCGTACACGGTGCTGTTCGGGACCTTGGAGGAGCAGACGTTCTACCTCGTGGCGGTGCCCGCGACGGCGGCGACGGCGGTGGTGCTGGCCGGGTGGCTGGCCGACGCCGGGCGGGTGCGGCTGGTGGCGGCCGGGATCGCGGCGGTGCTGCTGGTGTGGTCGGCGGCGGCCTGGTCCGTGGTGCACACGACCCGCGACGACGGGTACGCGCGGTTCCAGGCGTGGGCCGACCGCGAGCTGCCCGCGAACTCGCGGCTGGCGGTGGGCGAGCACACCGGGAAGTTCGTGCTGACCGGGTTCCGGGTCAAGGAGGTGCGGACGGCGCGGGCCGCGTTCGAGTGGGGCGGGTACGCGCTGGTGTCCACGGCGCTGGCCGAGCGCGGGCTCGGGTCGATGCCGCAGTCCGAAGTGGACGAGCTGGCGCGGGGCGCGCGGCTGGTGCACGTCGAGCGCGGGCGCACCCTGGGCGAGCTGCGGCTGTACGAGCTGGGCGGCGGTCGGCGGTGACGGCGGACGGGGTCGGTGCGGGCGCGGGGCGGGGGCGGACCGGCTTGGCGGCGGGGTCCGGCGCGGCGCGCGGCGGCGTCGGCCCCGTCACCGGCGGGGACGCGGTCCGGTTGTCCGGGAAGGGGATCCGGTCGCTGATCGGGTTCCGGGCGCTGCCCGCGGCGGGGGTGCTGGCGGGTCACCTGGCGCCGTTCGCGGCGGTGATGGTCCCGGCGACGGCGGGCGCCTGGCAGGCGGTGGACCGGGTCAACTACCTCGCGGTGGACGTGTTCTTCCTGCTCAGCGGGTTCGGGATCGCGCTCGGGCAGGCGGCGTCCGGGCGCGGGCACGGGCGGTTCCTGCGGATGCGGCTGGCCCGGTTGTGGCCGCTGCACGCGGTGGTGCTCGCGGGGTTGGCGGTGGGCGCGGTGCTGTCGGACGTGCTCGGGCTGGGGTTCGAGCGGGGCGGGACGTGGGCGGACTTCGTGGCGCAGGCGCTCCTGCTGCACGGGTGGGGGTTCGCGGACTCGCTGTCGTGGAACGGGCCGACCTGGTCGCTGAGCGCGGAACTGGCCTGCTACCTGGTTTTCCCGGTGATCTGGGCGCTGGTGCGGCGGGTGTCCGGGGCAGGGGCGGCGTGGTGCTGGCACTTCGTGGCGCTCGGTGTGGTCTTCGGCGCGTACTGGGTGCTCGGGGCGGACGACGCGCACCTGACGTACCTGGCTCCGCTGTGGCGGGCGTTCGGGGACTTCACGGCGGGGGCGCTGCTGAGCCGGGCGCACCTGGCGGGCGGGCGCGGGCCGGAGGTGTTGGGGCGCTGGGCCTTGCCGCTGGTGGCGGGAGTGCTCGCGCTGGTCCCGGCGCTGGCGCTGGTGGGCGCGCCGCCGCTGTGGGCGCT
>NZ_JBQGCX010000256.1:0-6219 GCF_052038725.1 Actinosynnema sp. | reverse complement strand
TTCGCCCCCAGTGCTCCCCGGCCTGACCCCAGCACTTCGCGCGGCTCCTGGACCACAGCACTTCGCGCGGCCCCTGAACCCCAGCGCCCCTGAACCCCAGCGCCCCCAAACGCGAAGCGGCCCCCCCGGCTCGGCGCCTGGCGGGGCCGCTTGCCGCAAGCACCGGCGTCCGGTCCGCCGCCGCCCCCCCGGTCCCGCGCGGCGACCACGCCCCCGGTCAGCTCTCCTTGCCACCCGGTGGTTTCTGCAGCACCGACTTCGGCAGCACCTTCGCCCGCAGGGCCAGCGGCGCGTTGCGGGTCAACGACCGGCGGACCTCGTCCACCGCCGTCGGCAGGGTCGGGTCCGCGCCGCCGTTCGCGCTGTACCACGAGCGCTCCACCGCGCCCACCACCGCGCGCAGGCCGTCCCTACCCTGCTCGTCCAGGTTGTGCTCCCGCACCAACCGCCTCGCCGCCACCCGGACCGTCTCCGTGCTCCGCACGCCCGCGCCCCGGTCCAGCGACTCCGCGATCAGCTCCTGCCACGCCGCGCCCGCCGCGTCCGGCCCCAGCGCCGCGACCCTGCGCAGCCTCGCGCGCCTGGTCGCCTCGCGCAGCGCTGCGGGGGCCGCGGCCACCGCGGCCACCGCCACGACGGCCGCCAACCACCACGACAGCAGCGCCGCCGTCAGCGCCAGCGCCGCGACGCCCGACCCGGCCGCACCCGCCACCAGGACCCGCTTCGCCCGGCCCGACACCGCCCGCTCACCACCCGGCCGCCTGCCCAGCAGCGCCACCGCCGCCAGCAGGGCCGCCAGCGCCAGCGCGCCCACCAGCGCGACCAAGTGCCACGCGGGCACCCGGTTCCCGCCGTCGTCCTGCTGCCCCTGCGCCGCCGCGTCGGCGGACGTGGAGGCCGACGGGTTCGCCGCCGAGCTCGACACCGCCGTCGTGGTCGTCGTCGTGACCTGCGCGCTGCTGGCCCCGTCCTCGTTCTCCACCCGGTTCCCGGAGATGTACGGGGGCACGACCGCCCGGTCGCTCAGCGGCGTCGGGTCGAACGTCATCCAGCCGTACCCGTCGAAGTAGATCTCCACCCACGCGTGCGTGTCGTCCGTCGTGATCGTCTGGTACTCCGCGCTCGGGAAGCCCGCGGTGAACCCGACCGCCACCCGCGACGGCAGCCCCAGCGTCCTCGCCATGATCGCCATCGCCGTCGCGTACTGCTCGCAGAACCCGGTCTTCCCGGTGAGCACGAAGTCGGCGAGCGCGCCCGAGTCGAAGTCGTTCTTCGTCTCCAGCTTGTACTGGAACCCGTTGTCCGGGTCCTTGAAGTAGTCGTGCAGCGCCTTGGCCCGGTCGAACGGGTTCTGCGCGGACGCGGTGACCTGCCGCGCCAAATCGACCACCCGCTGGTCGACACCGGGGGCGTCCAGGTACTCCTGGTTGATCCTCTCCCCGTCCGCCCCCTCACCGCGCGCGGTGGCCTGCCGCAGCTGCTCGTCGGTGGGCGTGTCCAGCACCGTCTCCAACCGGTACCGGTCCACCTCGCGCTGCTGCTGGCTGTAGAGCATCTCCCGCTCCGGGTCGAACCGCCACTCGTCCTGGAGCGACTCGATCCGCCTCGGCTTGCCGTACACCGGGAGCCAGTTGTCCAGCCAGTCGACCGGCTCGATCTCCAGCACCTCGGTCTTGGCGTCGGGGTCGTACCCCACGCCCCTGGGCAGCTCGCCGTCGTTCGCCTGCACGCCCGACTGCATGCTGCCGCCGAGCCGGAAGCCCCGGTCGGGCTCGTACGCGCGCAGCGTCATCGCCCGCATGTACGCCTGCCTCGGCAGGTCCCGCACCCGGAACAGCTCCTTGGTCTGCCCCCGGTTGAGCATCCCGCGCAGCTCCGTCATCGGCTCGATGCCGAGCTTGCCCGTCCCGCCTCCCTCACCGGTGCCCGGCAGCCGCCCGACCGTGCCGACCAGCGGCGCGCTCAGCAGTCCCGCCAGCAGCGCCGTCACCACGGCCGCGCCCGCCACCGCCGTCGCGGCGGGGGCCGAGTTCACCCCGGCGCCCCTGGGCAGCCTGCCCCGCCACGCGCTCTGCCGGTGCTGCCCGTCCACGGCCAGCAGCAGCGCGAACGCCGCCGCCCCCAGCACGAAGATCCACAGCGGCAGCATCTCGTCCGCCAGCGACACCGGCACCGCGAACACGCACAGCAGCACCAGCCCCGACGCGGCGGGCGCGGCGGCGGCCACCGCCAGGGTGTCCACCACCACCGCGACGACGCCGATCGCCAGCATCACCAGGCACCGCATCGCCGGGCTGTCCGGCACCGGCGGTATCCCGGTCTGCACCTCCTCCAGCGCCGCCCCGAGCACCCCCACCAGGTCGCCGAGCGACCGCGGCCCCGGCAGCACCACCAGCACGCCGGTCCTGGTGAAGATCGTCACCAGCAGGCACGCCAGCGCCAGGAACTGCCCGAACGGCACCAGCGGCGCGGGCACCCGCACCGACCTGAGCAGCACGCCCACCCCGGCGATGACGGCGATCGCCACCCCCAGGTACACCACCCACAGCGTCCCGGAGAGCACGCTGGACAGCGCCATCGCCGTGCACAGCGTCGCCAACCCCGCGACGGCGGGCGTCGTGGCCACGACCCAGTCGCCGCCCGCGCTCCCTCTTCCGGCCACCTAGCCCACCTCCGCGCGACCGCGGTTGCCCGCGCTGTGGCACAGCTCCCGCCACACCTGGTCCATCGGCGTGGCGGGCGTCGCCACCACCACGCCCCACCCCGAGGCCCTGAGCACCCTGGCCGTGTCCTCGGCCGACGTCGCCGCCGCACCGGCCGGGCCCGCCGCGCTGACCGCCGCGTTCTCCCGCGCCCCGGCCCACGCCGCCACGTCCAGCACCACCGCGAGGCTGCGCGTCCCGCGCCTGCGGTGCCTGGCCAGCGACTCGGCCGCCTCCGCCGAGCACGCGCCCAGCAGCGCCACCACCTCCTGGCCCGCGCCCGCGTCCAACCCGGCCGCCAGCTCCAACCGGTGCGACGGCTGGAGCGCCGCCAGCGAGTCCAGCACCACGTCGTCGCCGTGCCCGGCGTCGCCCGTCACCCCCGCCAGCACCCGGCCGTCGTCGCCGACCAGCTTCACCTGGTGCCCGAACCGGTTCAGGTGCAGGCACACCGACGCCGCGAACGACACCGCCCACTCCAGGCTCGCCGACGGCCCGCTGCCCCGGTGCGCGGCCAGCCGGTGGTCGAGCAGCACCGTGGTGCCGCCGCGCCACGGCCGCTCCTCCACCCGCACCATCAGCTCGTCCCGCCGTGCGGTCGAGCGCCAGTGCACCTTCCGCAGGTCGTCGCCGTGCCGGTACGGCCGCACCACCGCGTCGTCCTCGCCCTGCCCGGTGCGCAACCGGATCGACCCGTCGTCGCCCGAGCCCATGCCGGACCCGCCGGGCAGCCCGGACAGCCGCACCACCCTCGGCACCACCACCAGCCTGGTCCGCCCCGCCATCTCCTGGTCGAACTCGGCGAGCCCGAACGGGTCGGTGATCCTGGCCAGCAGCGGACCCACCTGCTGCACCCCGCGCATCACCGGCTTGAGCTGGTAGCGCAGCGACGTCCGGTGGTTGCGCGGCAACCGCTCCACCACGAACCTCGGCCTGCTCCCCAGCGCGTAGGGCACCGCGTCCTCCAGCAGCAGCCCGCCCGTGGGCAGCCTGCCCGCGCTGCGCAGCTCCACCCTGACCTCGGCCGCCGCGCCCACCGGCACCCGCACCGGGTCCAGCGACCGCGCCGCGCGCAGCCCCACGCGGGCCCGCTGCGCCAACCAGGCCGCCAGCAGCGGCATCGCCACCACGAACACGGCCACCCGCAGCAGGTCCCGCTCGTCCAGCACCCACGCGCACCCGCCCGCCGTGACGCCCGCGGCCAGCAGGCAGCGCCCGCGCGTGGTCAGCCCCGACAGCGCCCCCGCCATGTCAGCGGTGGGCCTGCGGGCGCTGGTCCGACGCCTGCGGCACCGGGACGCGCTGCGCCAGCGAGCGCACCAGGTCAGCCGCGGACCGGCGCGCGGCCTGCGCCTCCGCGGTCAGCACCAGCCGGTGCGCGAGCACCGGGACGGACACCGCGTGCACGTCGTCCGGCACCACGAAGTCCCGCCCCGACAGCGCCGCCTGCGCCCGCGCGGCCCGCACCAGCTGCAGCGTCGCGCGCGGCGACGCGCCCAGCCGCAGCTCGGGCAGCCGCCGCGTCGCGCCGACCAGCTCCACCGCGTACCGGCGCACCTCGGGCGACAGGTGCACCCCGCGCACGGCCTTGACCAGCCGCAGCACCTGCGCGGCGTCCGAGACCGGGCGCAGCTCGCCCAGCGGGTCGTGCCCGGCGTGCTCGTCCACCATCGCCAGCTCGGCGGCCGGGTCCGGGTAGCCGATCGACACGCGCGCGGTGAACCGGTCGCGCTGCGCCTCGGGGAGGGCGTAGGTGCCCTCCATCTCGATCGGGTTCTGCGTCGCGACCACCATGAACGGCTCGCCCAGCGGGTAGGTGCTGCCGTCGACGGTGACCTGGTGCTCCTCCATGCACTCCAGCAGCGCGGACTGCGTCTTGGGGGAGGCGCGGTTGATCTCGTCGCCGATCACGATGTTCGCGAAGATCGGTCCCGGCCGGAACTCGAAGTCGTTCTCCTGCCGGTTGTAGATCGACACGCCGGTGATGTCGCTGGGCAGCAGGTCGGGGGTGAACTGGATGCGGCTCACCGTGCAGTCGATCGACCTGGCCAGCGCCTTGGCCAGCGACGTCTTGCCGACGCCCGGCACGTCCTCGACGAGCAGGTGGCCCTCCGCGAGCAGGGTGACCAGCGCGACGCGGACCACGTCCGGCTTGCCTACGATGACCCGCTCGACGTTGGCCGCTATCCGGCCGACCACCGAGTGCAGCTCGGCGAGCACCTCATCCGGCCGCTGGCCCCTGACGGAGCCGTTGGGGTTCGCCGCACCCCCGCCGGGGTGGCCGGGGAGCGCGGTTGGCGGGGTACTCGGAGTCACTCGACCTCCTGGGGCGCGGCCCACGCACGACCGTGTAGGGGGGAAGGCGTGAGCGTTTCACGAAGTGTGTCAAACCGGGGCTAAGCACGGGTGTGCTCCGGGACGTCCTCGGCCCGGACCGCCGATTCAACAGAACCGACCTCAAGGTTTCCACGAGGCCGGTCCGGCGCGCGTCCTCCACGTCGCCCCACCCCGGTTCACCACGATTCCCCACCCGGTGCGGCCGAAGCCCGGTTTTGGGCCGAATTCCTAGGCCGTTCGGGTGATGTTCGGCCCTGTCGGAGTCACTCGCCGGGGTGTCGGCCGCGATTTTCCCCCACCGTCACGTTCGGGAAACGCAGCCTCCCTACCAGCGCAAACGTCCCCTCCGAGGTGGGTGGGCAAGGGCTTTTGGCGTTGACTGTGGTGAAAAGTGGGGTACTGTGGCGGCCGGTGGGGCAGACGGGGGCCCCACTGCCGGTCGCGATCTCGTCGGCGACGGGAGGTGCCACGCCGTGTTCCTGGGCACGCACCACCCGAGGCTCGACGACAAGGGCCGGCTCACGCTGCCTGCGAAGTTCCGGGACGCGCTAGCGGGGGGTCTCATGGTCACCAAGGGCCAGGACCACTGCCTGTACGTGTTCCCCAGGGCCGAGTTCGAGCAGATGGCGCGCAAGGTCGCGGAGGCCCCCTTCACCAACGAGGCCGTCCGCGCCTACCAGCGCTACCTGTTCGCGGGCACCGACGAGCAGCGCCCCGACGGGCAGGGTCGCGTCCTGATCGCCCCCGAGCTGAGGCGCTACGCCGGGTTGACCAAGGAGTGCGTGGTCATCGGCGCGATCAGCCGGTTGGAGATCTGGGACGCGCAGGCCTGGCAGCGCTACCTCGAGGAGCACGAGGACCGCTACGCCGAGGCCCGCGAGGAGGTGCTGCCCGGCGTCTTCTGATCCGGTCACCGGTTCGTGGCTCGACCGCTTGAGGATTCGGGTGCCGTGAGGCCTCGGTCCGCTCGGCTATCGGCCCTGGCGCACCTTCCCCGGCGCCAGGTTCGACGGGCGGGCGGGGACCTGACGACACCCGATTCGCTTTCCCGGTCCGGCGCGAGCGGCGCCGGTGCGACGCCGGGACCGGGGGGCGCGGCTCCGGCGCGGGGGGCGGGGGGGGGCGGGGGGGGGCGGGGCCGGGGCGGGGGGGCGGCTCGGGGCGCGCGGGAGGGGGGGGC
>NZ_JBQGCX010000255.1:0-1643 GCF_052038725.1 Actinosynnema sp. | reverse complement strand
GGGGGGGGGGGGGGCGGGGCCGCGGGGGGGGCGGGCCCCCACCACGAACGTGCTGCCGGGTGATCGCGCTTCCGGGTGACCGCCGCGCACCGGCCGCGCTGGTGCGCGCGGCAGTGCGCCCCGCGTCGCCGAGCGGTCGGGTGACCGGAGGGCTGCGGGTGCGGCGCCGGGTGGCGCGTGGTCTGGTCGCCGCGGTGCGCGGCGCCGGTTCAGCGGTGCGGGTGACCCTGCTCCGGCCGCGGTGCGCCCGTCGCCGGGTCGGCACCTGCGGCCAGGGCGGAGCCACCCGCCTGGCGGTCTTGCTCCTCCGCGTCGCCCCTAGGACACGAGACCGCGGCGGAAGCCGTGCGCGACGGCCTGAGCGCGGTCCCGGACCCCGAGCTTGCGGAACAACCTGCGGGCGTGCGTCTTCACCGTGTCCTCGGACAGGTAGAGCTCGCGGCCGATCTGGCCGTTGCTCTTGCCCTGGCTCATGCCGCGCAGCACCTGGAGCTCCCGCTCGGTGAGCTGGACCCCCGGATCGGAGGGCTGGCGCGGTGCGGGCACCGAGGTGCTCGCGAGCGTGTGGGCGAGCGCGGCCACCAGCTCGGGGCGCGAGGCGTCCCAGCGGAGGTAGCCACGAGCCCCACCCGCGATCGCGGCGGCGATGCTGCCCGCGTCGTCGGGTGCGCCGAAGACTATGACGTTTGCCTGCGGATTGGCCGAGACGAGTCGCCGGGTCGCTTCCACCCCGGTGGGGACGGCGCGCTGCGTGCCAACCAGGACGACGTCCACCGGCTGACGGGAGAAGCGTGCCAACAACTCGTCACCGTGCGCTACGCAGTCGATGCGGCTAACCCCTGGGACAGCCGACATCACGCGGGTGAGACCCTCCCGCACACTGCGCCGGTCGTCGCAAATAAGGACCGTGGTCACGGGGACTCCTTCCTGCAGCCGAGTGACGTTCCATATCCCCTATCGGACGCTAAGCCGGGAACCTTGACACGATCCGGTGCTTAATCCGTCAAGAACTTCGTCTCAGGGTCTGCGTTCGGGGGTTCCCCGGAACGGAGCAGCGCCGTCGGCATCCAGGGAGACGCCTCGGCCGCGCGACGGCTCGCGGGCGTGGAACGCAGCAACACGCAGCTCAGAGCGTTGGCGGCCCGATCGAGGTCGTCGTGGCGCTCCGCAGTAGTGCGGACTGGGGAGTTCGTGGCGAGGACAAGAGCCGTCGGCCAGGACAACGAGAACAAGAGAAGTCGGGCAGTGTGATTTAGGTCACATGCCAGGAGTTCAGTGCCCCGGCGGACGCTTTCGGGGGTCGCCCACACCACCAGAGCGGTGCCCAGGACCAGGCGGGACTTGAGGATGTGTCGCATCCCGCCACGCGCTCGGGCGAGCGCGAGCGCGGCTTCCCCGTGCGGAACGGCGTCGGCGGGGGCGCCGGAGGCCAGGGCGATCTCGGCGGCGATCCAGTGGTGGCGCACGAGGGTGCGCCCGGAGTGGGCGGCGGGCGGGGGTTCGACGGGCGGGGGTTCGACGGGCGGGCCGGCCGGGGCAGCGGTGGCCGAAGGCCCGCCTTGCACGACGGCTTGGGCGGCGCGGGGACGAGCGGCGGCCGGAGCGGCGTGGACCGCGGCGGCCCCACCGCTGCGGGCCGGACC
>NZ_JBQGCX010000254.1:0-3212 GCF_052038725.1 Actinosynnema sp. | reverse complement strand
CGCCCGAGCCGGTCCGCGTGGCCTGCGCGGGGCCCCAGCGGGGGCCTGCGGGGGCTGCCTGAGGTAGCTCTTGCCGCCAGCCGCCAGCCGCCAGCCGCCAGCCGCCCGCCGCCAGCCGCCAGCCGCCAGCCGCCAGCCGCTGACCGCCTGCTGCCTGCCGTCCGCCGTTGACCGTCTGCCGTGTGCCGAATGAGTTGATCTTGCTTGTCGGGCGACTCGGTTCTGCTTGCCGCTGCTCCGAGCGGTAGCGCCCTGCTCGGTAGTGCTCTCCGCCCGTCGAGCCGAAGGGAGGGCTGCCCGCGTTCGCGCGCCACAGCGGGGGAGTGGTCTCGTGGGGCTGCCCCGCGTGGTTGTCGCGCGGGTCCGCTGAGGACAGTGCCCGCCGCTCGGTCGGCCTGCCCAGCGGGTGTCGCGTGGGCCGGCCCTGCGGCCCAGTCCGGCCGCTGCTGGATCCGGCCGCAGTGGGATCTGCTGGATCTTGCCGCCGCTGGCCTCGGCCACCTGCTGGGGCCGGAGGGCGCCTGCCTGCCCGCAGAGCACCGCTCTGCCGGGGCGCGACCGGACCGCTCTGCTGCCAGGCTGCTCTGCCGCTGGCCCGTTCTGCCGCTGGCCCGGTTCACCAGCGGCTCGGCTGCTATCGGCCCGGCTGCCACCGGCTCGGCTGCCCTCGGGCCGGTCGTCGTCAGCCTGGCAGAGGTCGGGCTGGCCGCCGTTGGGCCTGCTCGCCGACCGGGTGGTCAGCGAGCAAGCCCGCTCGGTGGTCCGCTGGATCGCGCGATCCGTCAGCTGGCGCGATCCGCTGGACTCGTGCTCCGCTGGATGTCGCGGCCCGCTAGATGTCGCGGCCCGCGCCGGGGGACGGGACGGCCGTGAAGGTGCGCGGCGTGGGCCAGCCCTTCGCGGCGAACGCGGCCTCGACGTCGGCCACCACCTTGTCGTGCAGCTCGACGGGCACCAGCGCGATCGCCGAGCCGCCGAAGCCGCCGCCGGTCATGCGGGAGCCCAGGGCGCCCGAGGCCAGCGCGGAGTCCACCGCGACGTCCAGCTCCGGGCAGGACACCCGGTAGTCGTCGCGCAGGCTGGCGTGCGACGCGGTCAGCAGCGGGCCCAGCTCGGCCAGTTCGCCCGAGCGCAGCACCTCCACCGCGCGCAGCACCCGCTCGTTCTCGGTCACCACGTGCCGCACCAGCGGGCGCAGGTTCTCCGGGAGCTTCGCCAGCGCCTCGTCAAGGCCCTCGGCCGCGACGTCGCGCAGCGCGTCGACGCCCAGTAGCGCCGCCGCCTCCTCGCTGCCCGCCCGGCGCGCGCCGTAGCCGCCGTCGCTGTGCGAGTGGCTGGCGCGGGTGTCGATCACCAGCACCTCCAGCCCGCGCGCCGACGCGTCGAACGGGACCTGCTCGGCCTCGCCCGAGCGCACGTCCAGGAACAGCACGTGCGCGTCGGTGCAGCACAGCGACGCGGTCTGGTCGAGCAGCCCGGTCGGCGCGCCCACGAAGTCGTTCTCCGAGCGCTGCACCAGCCGCGCGACCTGGGCCAGCGAGGGCGTGCCCGGCCCGGAGTCTGCTGGCTTGCCGCCCAGCTCCAGCAGCGCCAGCGCCACCGCGCACTCCAGCGCGTGCGACGAGGACAGGCCCGCGCCGGACGGCACGTCGCCCGCGATGACGACGTCCGCCCCGCCCTTGAGGCCCTCGGAGCGCAGCGCCCACGCCACACCCGCCGGGTAGGCGGCCCAACCGGGCACCCCACCCGGCTCCAGGTCCGCGACCAGCACGTCCTCGGCGTGGCGGGCCTCACCGTCGTCGCCGACCGTGACGACGCTCAGCACGCCGTCCTCGCGCGGCGACGCCGCGGCAGCCAGCCGGTGGGGCAGGGCGAACGGCAGCACGAAGCCGTCGTTGTAGTCGGTGTGCTCACCGATCAGGTTCACCCGGCCGGGAGCCGACCAGACGCCCGCGGGCGCACGACCGTGCAGCTTCTCGAACTCGACGGCCGCCTTGTCGGCCGGCCGCTGCCGCACGGCGCTCACCTGGCCTGCACCAGCACGG
Source organism: Actinosynnema sp. (assembly GCF_052038725.1). Taxonomy (NCBI): domain Bacteria; kingdom Bacillati; phylum Actinomycetota; class Actinomycetes; order Pseudonocardiales; family Pseudonocardiaceae; genus Actinosynnema; species Actinosynnema sp. The sequence goes on along the minus strand of NZ_JBQGCX010000254.1, from coordinate 1,167 downwards.
CGTGGGCGATGGACTGGCTCAGCTCGGCCGTCGTCCCACTCCCGCCGACCCGCACGACCTTGCTGTCGTCCAGCGACTCGACCTTCACAACACTTCCGGGCATCACACCTGCAGCTTTCAGATCCGCCATCAGATCGGGGTCGAGCTGAACGTGCTCGGCGATCCGCTTGACCTCCACCCGGCCCCCACCGCGCCTGGCGACCTCGTCGATGCGCAGCAGGTCCGCCTCCACGGGCGGAGCGGGCTCGCCGTCGCCGAGCTTGTCCAGGCCGGGGATGGGGTTGCCGTAGGGCGAGGTGGTCGGGTTGCCGAGCAGCTTCACCAGCTTGCGCTCGACGGCCTCGCTCATCACGTGCTCCCAGCGACACGCCTCGCTGTGCACGTGCTCCCACTCCAGGCCGATGATGTCGACCAGGAGCCGTTCCGCCAGCCGGTGCTTGCGCATCACCGACACCGCGAGGCTGCGGCCCTGCTCGGTCAGCTCCAGGTGCCGGTCGTCGGCGACGACCACCAGCCCGTCCCGCTCCATGCGGCCGACGGTCTGGCTCACGGTCGGGCCGCTCTGGCCCAGCCGCTCGGCGATGCGGGCGCGCAGCGGCACCACGCCCTCTTCTTCGAGCTCGTAGATCGTGCGGAGGTACATCTCCGTGGTGTCGATGAGGTCGTTCACACCCGCTCCCCTTCTTATGCCTTCATGCTAGTCGCACCGGTCGGGGCGACCTCTCGCGCTCACGGCGATCAGGTGCGCGTCGGTGCAGGATGGCACCGTGCACCCCTTGATCAGCACTGAAGCACTGGCTGTCGCGCTGGCGGGCGAGCGCCCCCCGGTCGTGCTCGACGTCCGCTGGCGGCTCGGCGGCCCGCCCGCACGACAAGACTACGAGGTCGGGCACGTCCCCGGAGCCGTCCACACCGACCTGGACGCGGCGCTCGCCGCCCCGCCCGGCCCGGAGGGCAGGCACCCGCTGCCCGAGGTGGCCGTGCTGGAGCGCGCGCTGCGCGCGGCGGGCGTCCGCGAGGGCGTCCCGGTGGTGGCCTACGACGACGGGGACGGCTCGGTGGCGGCCCGCGCGTGGTGGCTGCTGCGCTGGGCGGGCCACGACCAGGTGGCGGTCCTGGACGGCGGTTACGCGGCGTGGTCGGCCGAGGGCAGGCCGGTCACCGACG
>NZ_JBQGCX010000253.1:0-2569 GCF_052038725.1 Actinosynnema sp. | reverse complement strand
GCCGTCGTGGCCGTGCCTGCGTTCTCCATGCAGACCAGCCTCGCCCAGCGCCCCGCCGAGGGCAGCACCCAGGCCAGGGCCGTCGAGATCGTCTCCGAGCACTTCGGCCCCGGCTTCACCGGCCCGCTGCTGGTGCTCGTGGAGGGCGACGAGGTCGCCAAGCACGCCCTGGAGGTGTCCAGCCGCGCCAAGGAGCTCGGCGACGTCGCCGTCGTCGGCCAGGCCCAGGTCAACTCGGACGGCACCGCCGCCCTGGTCAACGTCGTCCCCAGGTCCGCGCCGGACAGCGCCGAGACCATCGCCCTGGTCGACGAGCTGCGCTCGGCCGTGTCCGGCGTCGACGGCGCCCAGGTCTACGTCACCGGCACCACCGCCGTCGGCGTCGACGTCTCGCACCGCCTGGACGAGTCGCTGCCCACCTACCTGGTGCTCGTCGTCGGCCTGGCGCTCGTGCTGCTGGTCCTGGTGTTCCGCTCGCTGCTGGTGCCGGTGGCGGGCGTGCTCGGGTTCCTGCTGACCGTCGGCGCCTCGCTCGGCGCGACCACCGCCGTGTTCCAGTGGGGCTGGCTCAAGGACGTGGTGCGCGCCGAGACCACCGGGCCGCTGATGAGCCTGGCCCCGATGATGGTCACCGGCATCCTGTTCGGCCTGGCCATGGACTACCAGGTGTTCCTGGTGTCCCGGATGCACGAGGCGCACGCGCACGGCGCGCCGCCGCGCGAGGCGGTCGTCACCGGGTTCCGGCAGGCCGCGCCGGTCGTGGTGGCCGCCGCCGCGATCATGTTCGCGGTGTTCGCGGGCTTCGTGCCCGAGGGCGAGGCGACGATCAAGCCCATTGCGTTCGCGCTGGCCATCGGCATCCTGGTGGACGCGGTGGTGGTGCGCATGGTGGCGATCCCGGCCGCGCTGGCGATCATGGGCTCGGCCGCGTGGTGGCTGCCCCGGTCGCTGAGCCGACTGCCGGTGCTGGACGTGGAGGGCGCGGCGCTGGAGCGCGGGGGCGCCTCGGCGGTGCCGCAGCAGGACCGCGCCGAGCCCGCGGGCGCGGCGGGCACGGGCGCGGTCGGCGCGCGGGAGGACGCCGGGCACGACGTGCCCAGCCGCTGAGCCGGGGGCTCTGCTCCCTTGGGGTGGGCCGCGCGCACACCCCGCGGCGAATCCGTGGACATCCCCGGTGGACCGTCCTTACAGTGGCGGCCCAGCGTTCTCGGCGCGCACGATCCGGGTGGGGCAGTTCGCCGAACCGCCGCCTCGAGCCGTTCTTCCCCGGTGTGCTTGGGGAAAGGCGGTTCCGACCATGGGGTGCTCACCCCGGAATGCCCTGTCATCCGCGCTGCTCGTCCTGGTCACGGCCCTGCTCGGGTCCCTGCTGGTCGCCCCCGGCGTCGCCGCGGCCGAGTCGAACGGCGGCACCCGCGTCATGCCGCTCGGCGACTCCATCACCGACGGCTGGAACGTGCCCGGCGGCTACCGGGTCGGCCTGTGGCGCAGGCTCGTCGACGAGGGCTACTCGGTGGACTTCGTCGGCTCGGGCTTCAACGGGCCGCCGGAGCTCGGCGACCACGACCACGAGGGCCACCCCGGCTGGCGCATCGACGAGATCCACGCCAGGGTCGACGGCTGGCTGCGCGCCACCAGGCCCAGGGTGGTGCTGCTGCACATCGGCACCAACGACATCGGGCAGGACTACGACGTCGCGAACGCCCCGGCCAGGATGCGCGCGCTGCTCGACCGCATCCAGCTCGCCGCGCCCTCGGCGTGGGTGTTCGTCGCCCGGATCACCCCGATCGAGGACCCGGTGTTGGAGGCGCGGGTGCTGGCGTTCAACGCCGCGCTGCCGGGCGTGGTGGCGGACCGGCGGCGGGTGCGGCTGGTCGACATGCACGACGGGTTCGTCCCCGGCGACCTCGCCGACGGCGTGCACCCGTCCACCGCGGGCTACGACAAGATGGCCGCGCGCTGGCGGGCCGCGCTGGCCGCCGTTCCGGAGAGCCTGCCCAGGACCCCGGCCCTGACGGGCTGACCTGCGGTTTCCCGCGCGATCGGGTGGGCGGCGCCGGTGCGGCGCGGCCCACCCGAAGCGGACGTGAACATCTGTCGTGTCGCGCGGCCCGAATCGGGGCATCATTGTGCCGTGACATCTCCCGAGACCCACGCCATCACCGGGGAGGTCGTCGACGGCGTGGCCGTCGTGCGCGCCTCCGGCGAGATCGACATGGCCAACAGCGACGACCTGCGCGTGATCGCCACCGACCTGGTCGACGGCGGGGCGCAGGCCCTGGTCGTCGACCTGTCCGAGGTGACCTTCTTCGCCTCCTCCGGCATCGCCGCGCTCGCCTACCTGCGCGACCGCGTCGGCCGGGGACTGGTGCGGGCGGTGCCCAGCCGCAGCGTGCGGCGCTCGCTGGAGGCGACCGCCGTGGACAAGCTGATCCCGCTGCACGAGAACCTGGAGGAGGCGTTGACGGCCGCCCGCTGAGCACCCGGACCGGTCGAGCGCGCTTCTCGGGCGGCGGGCCCCCGCGCGCACGACCGCCGCACCGGCTCGCACAATGGGTCGGTACCGGGT
>NZ_JBQGCX010000252.1:0-2318 GCF_052038725.1 Actinosynnema sp. | reverse complement strand
CCACCCACGAGGCCGACGCGCTGCGCCGCGCCCAGGTGCTGGGCCGCATGGGCACCTGGGAGTGGCACATCGCCGAGGACCGCGTCGAGTGGTCCGACACCCTGCTGGGCATGTTCGGCTACCCGGCCGGGACCGCCCTGGACTACGCCGCCTACACCGGGCACGTCCACCCCGACGACCTGCCGACCATCCAGTCCACCCTCACCGAGGCGCTGCGCACCGGGGCCGGGTTCTCCTACACGCACCGCATGACGCTGGGCGACGGCGTCACCGAGCGCTGGTTCGAGTGCTTCGGCGAGGTCGTCACCGACCCCGACGGGACCCCGCGGCGGGTGCTGGGCACCGCGCACGACATCACCCAGTCCCGGCGCGTGCACGACGAGCTGCTCGCGCTGGCCGAGCAGGACCCGCTCACGGGCCTGGCGAACCGGCGGGCGGTCACCCGCGAGCTGGAGCGCCGCCTGGCCACCGGCGGCACCGGGTCGCTGCTGCTGCTGGACCTGGACAACTTCAAGGACGTCAACGACCTGCGCGGGCACGCCGTGGGCGACCGGCTCATGCGGGCGCTGGCCGCCGCGCTGCGCACCCGGCTGGAGCCCGAGCACCTGATCGGGCGGCTGGGCGGCGACGAGTTCGCGGTGGTGCTGCCCGACACCGGCCCCGCCGACGCCGCCCGCGTCGCCGAGCACCTGCGCGACACCATCGCCCGCCTGCCGCTGGCCACCCCGGCCACCCGCACCACCATCAGCACCGGCGTGGCCGGGTACGGCACGGGCGGCGACACGTGGGAGCTGGTGCTGGCCAACGCCGACCTGGCGCTGTACGCGAGCAAGGCGGCGGGCCGCAACCGGGTCACCGTGTACGAGCCGGGCCACTACGCCGACACCGCCAAGCGCGTGTCCGTGCTGGACCGGCTGCGCGGCGCCCTGGACGGCGGGGGACTGGCGCTGCACGCGATGCCGATGGTGCGCCTGGCCACCGGCCGGGTGCTGGGGCACGAGCTGCTGCTGCGCCTGGAGGACGGGCAGGAGCCACGCCTGGGCCCGGCGGACTTCCTGCCCGAGGCCGAGCGCACCAACCTGGTGCACGAGATCGACCGGTGGGTGCTGGCCACCGCCATCGACACCCTGGTGCGCCACCCCGACCCCGAGCTGCGGTTCAACGTCAACGTCTCCGGCCGCACCCTGGAGGACCCGGAGTTCGGCGGGTTCGTCCTCGACCGGCTCGCCGGGGCGGGGGTGGCCCCCGGCAGGCTCGGCATCGAGATCACCGAGACCGCCGCCGTGACGAACCTGGACGCCGCCCGCACCCTCGCCCACCAGCTGCGCGGCCACGGCTGCCGGATCGTGCTGGACGACTTCGGCTCCGGGTTCGGCTCGTTCGTGCACCTCAAGCACCTGCCCATCACCGGCATCAAGATCGACGGCGAGTTCGTGCGCGGCATCGACGAGCGCGGCCCCGACGCGGTCCTGGTGTCCGGGATCATGCGCATCGCCCAGGGGCTCGGGCTGTCGGCCGTCGCCGAGTGGGTGGAGCGCCCCGAGCAGGTCCGCACCCTCACCAGCCTCGGCGTCCGCGTCGGCCAGGGCTTCCACCTGGGCGGCCCGGTGCCGCTCGGGCAAGTCCTTTCAGCCCAACCGCAGGCACCGGACGGCGCATTGTCCCCGGAGCGAAACCCTGCGATAGATAGGCGTTCCTAGATCAAGAATCCGATCGGAAGCCGATGCCCACCCCCACCACACGAGGGCTGCGCCGCCTTGAGCTGAGCGCGTCCCGACCCGAGTCCGCGATGAACTTCTACGCCGAGCTGTTCGGCTGGGTCGTCATCGCCGAACCCGGAGACGCCTACAGCGGATGGGCGGGCGACCGCCTGGCCACCCGCATCACGCCGGGGCAGGACCCCACCTGGCGCGTCACCTTCGCCGCCAAGCAGCCGCGCGTGATCGACGCGCACACCGACACCGACACGGGCCGCCCGCTGCACGGGCCCTGGGCGCCACCGCCCAGACCGGGCGAGCCCTGCTGGGTCGAGCTGGTCAACCCCGAGCGGGACGACGCGCACTGGACGGCCGAACTGGGCTGGACCAGCCGCACCCCGGACGAGGACTTCACCCTGTACGACAGCACCACCGCGCAGCCCAGGGCCGTCACCGGCAGGCTGCGCACCGACCAGGCGCTGCCCTCGGGGTGGCTGACCTACTTCGCCGTCCCCGACCTGGCCACCGCGCTCGCCACCGCGAACGGCCTCGGGGCGAGCACCGTCGCCGGGCCGCGCCGGGTGCCCACCGGGCACGTGGCGGCCATCGCCGGGCCGGACG
>NZ_JBQGCX010000251.1:0-2768 GCF_052038725.1 Actinosynnema sp. | reverse complement strand
GCCTGTCCGACGCACTGGCAGCGGGACACCCGGTGCTGGCGGTGATCCGCGGCAGCGCAGTAGGCACATCCACCCCTCAAACAACTCCCTCCACCACGCAGGAACACCTGATCCGCCGAGCGCTGTCCCAAGCGGGCCTGGACCCGAACGAGATCAACGCCGTAGAAGCGCACGGCACCGGAACCCCACCCGAAGACCAGGCCGAGCTCACCGCGCTGCACGCCGTCTACGGCACGAACCCCCACCCGGTCCACCTGGGCGCACTCCAATCCACCACCGGCCACACCGGAGCAGCCTCAGGCGCAGCCGCACTGGTGAAACTGGTAGAGGCCCTGCGCCACGGCACACTCCCCCCGACCCCGCACCTGTCCCCAGCAACCACCCCCACCCCAACACCCGCATCCACTTCGACAAGTGAGAGCGCTCCCACGCCAACGACCACACCCGACCCCACCGCCGCACTCAGGCCAGGGGCGAGTGGCCCTTCAGGAGCCGAGACCGGAATCAGGGCTGAGCCTCGGCCCGGCTCCGTTACCAGGGCCGGGACTGGAACCGGGATCGGAATTAGGGTGGGGAACGGAACCGGGACTGGGGCTGGAGCTGGGACCGGGTCTGGTTCTGGGACTGGTTCTGAGGCTGGAACTGTCTCTGTGACTGGGACTGCCGCTGAGGCCGGAACTGCCCCTGGGGCTGGCCCTGGCCCTGGTCTCGGTCCTGGGGCTGGTTTTGCGTTTGCCGGGGTGTCCGGGTCCGCGCTCGTGCCGCTCGTCGAGCCGGTTCCGTGGGTGGAGCCGAGGCGGGTTGGGGTGTCGTCGCTTGGGCGGTTCGGCACGGATGCGCATCTGATCCTGGAGCAGCCACCCGTCATTGACGTGCCAACCGCTGGGGCTGGGTTGCCGTTGACGCCTTGGGTGTTGTCGGCCAAGTCGCCGGAAGCGTTGCGGGCGCACGGGCTTCGGTTGCGGGCGCACTTGGACGCGCACCCGGAGGCGTCCGCGGCCGAGGTGGCGGTCAGCCTGGTGACGCGCAGCGGGTTCTCGCACCGGGCGGTGCTGCTCGGGCGGGACCGGGAGGAGCTGGTCGAGCAGTTGGACCAGGTTGTGGCTGGTCGGAGGGCCGGGGTGGTGCTGCCGCTGTCCGGGCAGGGGGCGCAGCACGTCGGCATGGGGCGTGACCTGCACGACGCGTTCCCGGTGTTCGCGCGCGCTTGGGACTCGGTGTGCCCGCCGGAGGTCACCGAGATCGCCTTCCACGGGCCGTCCGAGGAGCTGGACCGGGTCGAGGTGGCGCAGCGGGCGCTGTTCGCGTTCCACGTCGCCCTGTTCCGGCTGTACGAGCACCACGGCGTCACCCCCGACCACCTCGTCGGGCACTCGGTCGGCGAGGTCGCCGCCGCGCACCTCGCGGGCGCGCTGGACCTGGCCGACGCGCTCGCGCTGCTCGACGCGCACGCCCGGCTCGCGGTGGCGCTGCTGCCGGACGGGCTCATGGCCTCGGTGGAGGCCACCGAGGAGGAGCTGGAACCGCTGCTCGGCGACGGCGTGTGCCTGGCCTCGGTGAACTCGCCGGACAGCGCCGTGGTGTCCGGCGATCCCGGCGCGGTGCTGTCGCTGGTCGACCACTGGCGCGCGCGCGGACGGCAGGCGAACGTGCTGCGCACCGGCGGCGCGTTCCACTCGCACCACTGCGACACGGTCGCCGTGGAGCTGGCGATCGTGGCGACCGGGCTGCAACCGAGGCCGTGCTCGCTGTCGGTGGTGTCGACGTTGGAGGGCAAGCCCGTGGACGGGTTCGCCACCGCAGGCTACTGGGCGCGGCAGCTGCGCCAACCGGTGCGGTTCCACGACGCGCTGGAGTGGGCGCGCCGCAGGCACGGCGCGATCACCGCGCTGCCGACCACACGTCCCGGCGCAGACGGCGTCGCGGACTTCCTCACCGGCCTGGCCCGCGCGCACGAGGCCGGACGCGCGGTGCGCTGGACCGACCTGCTGCCCGCGGCACGCCGCGTGCCACTGCCCGGCTACCCGTTCCAGCGCCGCTGCTACTGGCCCGCCCCCGACACCGGTGCGGCGCCGGGCGACCTGGGCGTGGAACCCGGCGGCCACCCGCTGCTGACCGCGCGCGTCGACGTGCCCAGCTCAGGCGAGATCGTGTTCACCGGCGTGCTGTCCGCGCAGGCCCACCCCTGGCTGGCCGACCACGAGGTGGGCGGCGTGCCGGTGCTGCCGAGCGCGGCCGTGCTGGACATGGCCCTGCACGTAGCGGCAGTGCTGGACGCGGAACTGGCAGAACTACTCCTGCACGAACCACTCCCGCTCACCGGCCGCACCGCACTGCGCCTGACCGCCAACCCGCACAACGGCACCCTGGTGCTGCACGTGCGCGAATCAGCCGACTGGCTCCCCCACGCCACCGCCGTCCTCAACACCCAAGCAGCAGGAGAAACAGCAGAAGCAGAAGCAGCAACCACCAGCACGGCAATTACTGCCACAGCAACACCCACGACACCCGCACCAGACGGCACCACCTCCTCCACCGGCACAGCGCTCCACAGCGCAGGCCCTCACAGCGCAGCACCGGAAAGCGCAACGCTCGACTACACGACCGCTGACAGCACAACAACAAGCGACGCGACAACGAGTGACGCACCACCCGGAGACAGGGCACCCGGAGACACGACAACTGGCGACACGACATCCAGCAGCACCGCCACCGCAGACAGCACCAACACCAGCACGGGCACGGGCACGGGCAGCACCGTCGTGGGC
>NZ_JBQGCX010000250.1:0-3450 GCF_052038725.1 Actinosynnema sp. | reverse complement strand
GAACGCGGCGGTGAGCGCGTAGCCGATCGTGGGCCTGGCGGGCTTGCCGTCGACGAGCGCGGAGGCGAGCGCCGGTTCCTCCCCCGCGAGTCTGGACTCGATCTCCTGCAGCGTCTTGCGTTCCCGCTCGCTCAGCATCGGCGCTCCTCCCGCGGACTCCCAGGCCCCGCACGAGTACCCGGCGGGAGGCGCGCCGACACTCGTCCATCAGCGGGACAGCGCGACCAGCCGGGAGACCGCCCGCAGGTACTTCTTGCGGTAACCGCCGGTGAGCATCTCCTCGGTGAACAGCTCCGACAGGGGCTGCCCGGACACGGCGACCGGGATGTCCCGGTCGTAGAGCCGGTCACCGAGAGCCACCAGGCGCAACGCGACCGACTGGTCGGGGGCGGCGTGCACGCCCTTGAGGTGGACCGCGGTGACGCCGTCGAGCAGCCGCCCGTAGCGGGACGGGTGGACCTTGGCGAGCTTCGCGCACAGCGCGTCGAAGTCGTCCAGGGTCGAGCCGGGCGTGGCCCCGGCCCTGGCGACGAGCTCGGCGTCGCTCATCGGGTCGGGCGCGTCGGGCAGCCCCCGGTGCCGGTAGTCGGGCCCGTCCACCCGGACGACCTCGAAGCGGGCCGCGAGCTTCTGGATCTCGCGCAGGAAGTCGGCGGCGGCGAACCGGCCCTCGCCGAGCTTGTCCGGCAGCGTGTTGGAGGTGGCCGCGACCGCGACACCCGCCTCGGTCAGCTCCTTGATGAGCCTGCCGACCAGCATGGTGTCGCCGGGGTCGTCCAGCTCGAACTCGTCGATCGCGAGCAACCGGTGCCCGCCGAGCCTGCGCACCGTCTCCACGAACCCGAGCGCACCGACCAGGTTGGTGACCTCGACGAACGTGCCGAACGCCTTGGGCCCCGGCACCGCGTGCCACAGCGAGGCCAGCAGGTGCGTCTTGCCCACCCCGAACCCGCCGTCCAGGTACAGCCCCGGCGCGGGCCCGCTGTCCCGCTTGCCGAACAGCGACCCGAGCCACCCCTTGCGCTCGCCGCCCGCGCCGATCCGCCGGGCGAACTCCGCGCAGGCAGCCACGGCCGCGGCCTGGCTGGGCTCGTCCGGGTTGGGCGCGTAGGTGTCGAAGCGGACCGCGTCGAAGTGCGGCGGCGGGACCATCGCCCCGACTAGTTCGTCCGGTGCGACCTGCGGATCGCGTTCGACCAGGCTGGGGGCGGGCATGGCGGGGAGCCTAACGCCGTGCTGGGATGGGTCGGTGCAGAAGCTGTGGCCGGGGAGCGGCGCGGAGAGCAACATCACGGACGCGGAGCTGGAACGGCTCTACGACCACCCGTCCGGGCTCGACCGCCCGTGGGTGCAGGTGAACTTCGTGGCCAGCGCGGACGGGGCGATGACCGTGGACGGCCGCTCCGGCGGCCTGGGCGGCGCGGCGGACCAGAAGGTGTTCGCGCTGGGCCGCGACCTGGCCGACGTGGTCCTGGTGGGCGCGGGCACCGCGGCGGCCGAGGGCTACCGGGGCGTGGTGGCCGGGAAGGCGCGGGCCGAGCGCAGGGCGCGGCTGGGCCTGGCCCCGATCCCGCCGATCGCGGTGGTGAGCGGCCGGTGCTCGCTGGAGCCGGACTCACCGCTGCTCACGGACACCCTGGTGCCGCCGATCGTGCTGACCACCTCGGAGGCCCCCGCCCGGCGGCGGGCGGAGCTGACCGAGGCCGGGGCGGACGTGGTGGTGGCGGGCGAGTCGTCGGTCCACCCCGCGCTGGCCCTGCGCGCCCTGGACGAGCGCGGCCTGCGCCGGGTGGACTGCGAGGGCGGGCCCGCCCTGTTCGCGTCCCTGATCGCGGCCGACCTGGTGGACGTGCTGTGCCTGACCGTGGCCCCGCTGCTGGTGGCGGGCGGCGCGGGCCGGATCGGTGTGGGCGTGCCGTCGGCGGTGCCGCGCGGTATGGAGCTGTCCTCGGCGCTGCACGACGAGGGCTACCTGATGCTCCGCTACACGCGGTCCCGGTAGCGCCCGCGCCGTCCGGCGCGGCGCCGAACCCGGCCTCCCGGCGCCGCTGCGCGCCGGGCCGCGCGGGGGCAGGATGGCCGGGTGCCGCTCCCGCTGACCCCGCCCGTGCAGCCGATGCTGGCCACGAGCGCGGACGACCTCCCCACCACCGACGACCTGCTCTTCGAGCCCAAGTGGGACGGGTACCGGTGCCTGGTGTTCCGCGACGGGGCCGACGTGGTGCTCCAGTCCCGCGGCGGCAAGCCGCTGAACCGGTACTTCCCCGAGGTCGAGGCCGCCCTGCGCGACTCCGCGCTCCCGGACCGCGTGGTCCTGGATGGCGAGCTGGTCGTCTCCCTGGACGGGCGGCTCGACTTCGACGCCCTCACCGAGCGGATCCACCCGGCGGCGAGCCGGGTCGCGCTGCTGTCCGAGCGGACCCCGGCGGGGTTCGTCGCGTTCGACCTGCTCGCGCTCGGTGACGAGGTGCTGCTCGACCGGCCCACGTCCCACCGCCGGGCGGCCCTCGAGGAGGTCATCACGCCGTCCGGCTCGCTGCACCTGACCCCGTGCACCGGGGACGTCGGGCTCGCGCGGCGCTGGTTCGGCCTGTTCGAGGGCGCGGGCCTGGACGGGGTGGTCGGCAAGCCGGTGGCAGGCGCCTACCTGCCGGGCAAGCGGGCCATGGTCAAGGTCAAGCACGCCAGGACCGCCGAGTGCGTGGTCGCCGGGCTGCGCTGGCACAAGGACACCGAACCCGGCACGGCGGTCGGCTCCCTGCTGCTCGGCCTGCACGACGACGCCGGGGTGCTGCACCACGTGGGCGTGGTCGGCTCGTTCAAGGCGGCCGAGCGCCGGGCGCTGGCCGAGGAGCTGTCCCCGCTGATCACCGGGGGCGAGCACCCCTGGGTGGGGCAGTCGGACGGGCGCCGCTCGCCGGGGGAGGAGAACCGCTGGCGCAAGCAGTCCGACTGGACCCCGCTGACCCCCGAGCGCGTCCTGGAGGTCTCCTACAGCCAGACCGAGGGCGCCGCACCCGCCCGCCTGCGCCACAACGGGCGGTTCCGCCGCTGGCGCCCCGACCGGGACGCCGCCTCCTGCCGCTACGACCAGCTCGACCAGCCCGCCCGGTACGACCTGGCCGCCGTGCTGCGCGGCGAGGTCAGGCAGGCCCGCTAGCTCACCGCCGGGCGCTGCGGGTCGCCCCGATCGAGGCCGCCACCACGCAGGCCACCGCGCCCCACTGCACCCGGTCCAGCCGCTCCCCCAGCAGCACCAGCCCGGCCAGCGCCGCCGCGGCCGGTCCCAGGCTCATCAGCACCCCGAAGGTCCGCGACGGGATCCGCCGCAGCGCCTCCAGCTCCAGCGAGTACGGCACCACCGAGGACAGCAGCGCCACCCCCAGCCCGATCAGCAGCACCGTCGGGTCCACCAGCTCCGCGCCTGCCTCGCCGATCCCGAACGGCAGG
>NZ_JBQGCX010000249.1:0-4350 GCF_052038725.1 Actinosynnema sp. | reverse complement strand
GGCGGACGGGGGGCCGCGCCTTCGGCTGGGCCGCCGCGCGGGGGGCCGCCGCCGAGGTGGGTGGCGGGGTGGTGCGGGGGGCCGCGCTGTTCGCCCTGGGGCGGGGTGGGGACTTCGGGGCGCGGCCGGACGCCTCGTTCGGGGCGCTCGCGGTGCGGGCGGCCTCGGTGGAGGCGCCGCAGGGCAACGTCGGCGCGGGCACGGGCGCGCTCAACGTGGCGCTCAAGGGCGGACTCGGGACCGCGAGCGCGGACCTGGGCTGCGGGGTCGTGGTGGGCGCGATCGCGGCGCTCAACGCGGTCGGGCCGTCCTACGCGCCGGACGGGCTGCCGCTGGCCGCCGGGCTGGGGCTGCCCGGCGAGTTCCCGAGCGCGATCCTGGACCCGGCGGTGGCGCCGGCGCCGCCGGCGCCACCGGCGTTCAACACCGTCATCGGCGTCGTCGCCACCAACGCGGCCGTGCCGCCGTTCGCCCTCGCCGCCGCCGCGCAGGACGGGCTGGCGCTGGCGGTCTCCCCGGCGCACGGCACGGCCGACGGCGACACCGTGTTCGGCGCGGTGACCGGCGCGCGCCAGGCCCCGCCGGACGAGGTGCTGCGCGCCGCGTCGCGGGTGTTCGCCCGAGCGCTGGTCCACGGGCTGCTGGCCGCCGAACCGGTCACCACCCCGCGGGGGCGCCTCACCGCGCACCGGGAGCTGTTCCCGCGCACCCACGCCGCCCACCGCGGCGCCCACCGCGGCGCGTGAGCGCCCCCGCTCACCTCGCCGACCACCGCCCGGCCACCGCCCCGCCCCGCACCCGCTGCGCGTACGGCGTCGACACGTACCCGACCAGGTCCAGCACCCCGCCGGTCTGCCGGTCGACCTCCCGCCCGAACGCCAGCATCGAGTCGTCGATCCGCCCCATCAGCCACGCCAGCAGCAGCACCACCACGTCCGACAGCACCCCGACCTGCACCGGCATGTCGTCGCGCCGCCCGGCGGTCACCGCGCTCGCGAAGTCCGTCATGCCCCGCTGCGTCAGCTCCGCCGACCCGATCTCGATGGCCCGCTTCATCGAGTCCACGACCAGCGGCACCAGCGCCTGCCACACGTCGCGCTCCACGACCTCGCACACCAGCCCGCCGCACAGCGCCGTCGTCCACAGCGCCCCGGCGTCCCCGGCCCGCACCGCGCCGACCGCCAGGTGCGGCAGCAGCTCGGCCCCGCGCTCCAGCGACCCGCGCGCCACCAGGCCCTCCACCGCGCTGCGGTAGTGCCGCAGCGCCTCGGCGTGCTCGCCCCTCCTGGTGAGCAGCCGCCCGGTCTCGTCCTGGAAGCGGGCGAACTCGCCGGGCGCGTCCTGGTGCTCGGACAGCGACAGCCCGGCCTTGGTGTAGCTCAGCGCCGCCGCCAGGTCGCCCCTCGCCTCGTGGCAGCGCGCCAGCTCCCCTATCACCCGCAGCTCCGTGGCCGGGTCGCCCTGGGCGCGCACCAGCTCCAGCGCGTCGGTCCCGGCCTCTATGGCGCCGTCCGGGTCGCCCAGCTCGCGCCGCAGCGCGCACTCGTCCACCTTGAACGCGGTCTGCCGCACCCGGTCGCCGCGCACGGCCGCCAGGTCGTGGCCGATGACGGCGTGCTTGAGGGCGGTGTCCAGGTCGCCGGTGCGGCGGCCGAGGTCGTTGAGCGAGGAGCAGGCGTGGAACTCGGTGTCCCGGTCCCCGGCGGCGACGGCCGCCCGGTACGCCTGGGACGCCAGTCTCAGCGCCTCCTCCGGTCTGGGCTCCAGCGCGGCCATCCGCAGCAGCACCCCGGCCCGGTCCGGTCCGGCGTCGCCGTAGGACGCGCTGCGCCCGTAGTCGGCCAGCGCGGCGCCGTGGTCGCCGCCGTGCTCGTGCAGCGCGCCGGTGCGCTCGTAGCGGGCCGCCCAGCGGCGGTCCGCCTCGGCGGGGGGCAGGTCCAGCGCGGGCAGCGCCTTGTCGATCTTCTCGACGACCTCGGCGGCGTCGGACAGGTCGCCCGCGAAGGACAGCTCGTCGAACAGGGTGTCCACGTAGGCCTCGGTCCCCGAGGCCGGGGTCGTCTCGGCCGCTCTGCGCAGTGCACTCATCTCCCGGTGGACCACCTTCCGCAGCACTTCCTCGCCGCCGTGGTCCACGCCCGCCAGCAGGGCGCACCCGGTCAGCGCTGACTCTCCCTCACCGGGTGCGCCCGCGCGCCACCGGTCCAGCCTCCCGTTCGCGGTTCCCGCGTACAGGTAGGAGCGCTCGATGCCGCCGGGCAGCCCGGTGTCCACGACGGCGCGCGCGGCGGGCACCTCGCCCGCGGTGAGCCTGCGCACCACGACGCGGGTGAAGTCGGCCGCCAGGTCGGGCGGGATGCGCCACAGCGCGCCGACGTAGCCGCGCGCGCCGACCCGCAGGTACTCGCGCGCCTGGTCGGTCCACGACAGGCAGGAGTTGTTGAGCACCACGGGCTGGTGCGGCAGGTCGAGCGCGTGGGCGACCAGCCACGGCGGCAGCGGGCTCCCGTCGAGCAGGGCGTTGCCCTCGGCGTCGTGCGCGTTGACCGCCAGCACCTCGACGGGCAGGTCGGCGGCGAGGGCGGCGACCACGGGCAGCGCGGTCTCGGCGCCGGTGAGCACCACCGGGTGGGTGACGTGGGCGGCCCGGTCGGCGGGGGCTGCGGGGAAGCCGGGGTCGACCAGGAGGGCGAACGCGCCGCGCGGGCGGCAAGCGCCTTCCCGGTGCAGCTCGGTCAGCACGACCAGCGCCGGGTCGGTGGTGACGTGCCCGATGGGCTTGCGAGCCCAGCTCCCGGTGGCGGTGCGCACGAACGGGTAGGGCAGGCCCGCGGTGAACGCGGTCAGCCGCCGCTCCCCCACCGCGTGCACGGCGTCGGCGGGCACCTGCGCGGTGACCACGGACTCGACCGCCGGGTAGGGGTCGTGGCCGCCGGTCGACAGGTAGCGCCACAGCGCCTCGCCGACCGCGATGCCCTTGACGGCGTCGCCTATCGCGCTGGCGGCCTCGGTGACCCGCGCCTGCTCCTCGGCGACGACCCGGCCGACCTCGTCCAGGTCCGGCTGGGGCGTGGTGACCAGGCGGGCGCCCCGGTGGTGGGCGTAGCAGGCGGCGACCAGGTCGTCGGCCTCGCCGGTGGTCTCCACCAGCACGGCCTCGTCGCCGGACTCGGGTCCGGCGGCGGCGAACCGGTCGCCCAGCGGGTCGGCGCGCTCGGTGAAGCGCAGCGCGGACCCGGTGCGCAGCGCGGTGTACAGGGCCTGCGCCGGGTCGTCGCCGGGCGCGGCCTCCAGCACCTTGGCAGGTTGCCGCCCCTCGCCGTGCAGCAGCGCCCACACCTCGTCGGTGAGGTCCTCGCCGAGCAGGTCGGGCTTGAGCAGCCGCACGTGCTCCATGCCGTCGAACACGTGGGCGGCCTGCGGCGGCGGGTCGGCGAGCACGACGGCGCGGCGCACGCCGGTGGCGCGCATGAGGTCGGCGAGCAGCGAGTTGCGGTTGTTCCAGGAGCGCAGCGGGCCGGTGTCGGGGCCGGGGGCGTCGAGCTCGTCGTCGTGCTCGCCGGGCAGGGCGTGCCTGCCGCCGGCGGGTGGCGGGCGGTCCAGGGCGACGACGGGGGTGAAGCGGTCGCCGGGCAGGCAGGACACCACGACGGCGGCCTCGCGCGCCTGGTGCGCCCGGCACACCACGACGGTGTCGGACACCGCGTACTGGGGTTCGCTGACCACCTCGACGTCGATCTCGGCGGGCCCGGCGGGCAGCGCGACGACCACGCCGTCCTCGGTGGCCGAGACCTGACCGGTGGAGGTCACCCGCACGGAGGTGCCGGTGGGCAGGGCGAACTGGACGCCGTCGCCGTCGACGGAGGCGTCACCGGGGACGTGCAGCCGCCACTCGACCGGTTCGGCCAGGTCGTAGCGCTGGCGCAGCACGGCGCGCAGCGGGTCGCCGTGGTCCTCGGCGACCGCCAGCTCGCGGGTGCCCACGTCTATCGACATGGCCTCGGCGAGGGGCAGCGGCGGTTTGCCGTGCGCGTCCAGCAGGACCGCCCGCACCAGTCCGGTGGAGAAGCGGAAGCGGATTCCGTGCGGCGGTCCAAGATCCACGGCTCACATACCCTCTGGCAGGTGGCGGGCGTCCACAGCGGCCTCCGTGCGACGTCCGAACGAGTGGTGGCTGGCAGAACGTACGCCACGCCGGTCACGATTGAGTCGCGCGGACCACCAACCGGAGGTGAATCCGCGTGATTGCGGGGCGGTGGGCCCCCGGTTCAGCCGCCCTGATCGCTGCGGACCGAGGGCACCTGGTGGCCCCAGGCCGCCCGGCTCTGGTCCCGACCGAGGCGTTTGGCC
>NZ_JBQGCX010000248.1:0-1666 GCF_052038725.1 Actinosynnema sp. | reverse complement strand
GGGGTCTCCCCCCCCCCGTACCCGCCGGTCCCCGGGCGCGGAGTGGCCGCGCGGGGGAACCGGAGGGGTGGTTCAGCTCGCCGGGTCAGCCCCGGACGATGGTCAGCCCGTAGGCCGACAGGATCTCGCCGAGCGGGTTGTAGTAGCAGGTCGCGGTGTTGCCACCGGAGACCACGCCCTGGCCCTGGCCGGCGCTGGTGATGAAGCCGCCGCCGGAGTCACCGGCCTGGCAGAGCACGTTCGAGGCGGTCAGGCCGGTCACCGTGCCCTCGGCGTAGCGGACGGTCTGGTTGGCCGCGCCGCGGGTGCCGCAGGTCCAGCCGGTGGTGGAGCCGGACTTGCAGATGGCCGCGCCCTGGGCCGCGACGGTGGTGCCGACGACGCGGACGCTGCCGACCAGGCCCTGCGGGGTCCAGTTGGAGTTGGTGCGCACGTAGGCGTAGTCGTAGCCGGGGAACGAGGAGCCGCCCCAGGTGCCGAGCGAGGTGCCGTTGCGCGAGAGCGCGCCGCCGCCGGTCAGCGCCTGGCAGTGGCCCGCCGTGACGAAGCCGGTGGTCACCGACAGGCCCGCCGAGCAGCGGGACGAGCCGATGTTGTAGGCGTCGCCGCCCTTGATGTTCGCGAACGTGGTCGGGGCGTCGGCCTCGACGACGCGCACGTCCGAGCCCGCGAACGCGGCGGCCTCGGCGGTCTTGCCGGGCAGCGCGGTGACGACCACGGAGTTGGTCTTGCTGTCGGCGTACCAGCCGGTGACCGAGGCCGGGGCGGACTTCTCGACCGCGTTGAGCTGCGCGACCTTGGCGTCGAGCTGGGCGGCGCTGCGGGCGACCACGGTGGCCTCCGCGCCCGCGGCCTCGACCTCGGCGGCGTCGGCCGCGTCGGTCACGGCGACGGTGAGCTTGGCCGTGGAGATGTCGAACCAGGCGCCCGCGAAGGACGAGCCGAGGCTGGTGCGCAGCGAGTCCTCGGTGGCGGTGGCCGCGTCCTGCTTGACCATGAGGGTCCGCGCCTCGGCCGCGTCCAGGCCG
This sequence comes from Actinosynnema sp., assembly GCF_052038725.1. Lineage (NCBI taxonomy): Bacteria > Bacillati > Actinomycetota > Actinomycetes > Pseudonocardiales > Pseudonocardiaceae > Actinosynnema > Actinosynnema sp. Next base: position 638 of record NZ_JBQGCX010000248.1, on the reverse strand, counting down.
AGGTCGCGCTGCATCGCGCTGACCAGGCCGGGGTGGGCGGCCTCGAACGCGGGGGCGGAGTCGGTGGAGGCGGGCTGCGCCGAGCCGGGCATCCCGTTCAGGATCGCCAGCGCGGCGGCGGCGAGGACGACGCCCGAGGTGCGGGCGACTTTCCGTGCGGTCATGTTGTCTTCTCCTCGGATGCAGGGACCGGGCGGCCGGGTGCAGGACCGGCTGTCCGGGCATTCCAGGACCGGGGCGGCGAATGATCGACTTACCCGTTCGGGTGTCGCTCTTCCGGACCACCCTCCGAGGGCGAGACTAGGAATGGGCGAAGCTGTTACACAATGGTCCGATTAGGGTTAAAACGTGTCACAGCCGGATGTTCGACGCACGTTCCGTAATCGCCGCAGGAAGCACCCGGAACACCGATTTCAAAACCCTACTAACCACCCGCCGCTGAACGGAGCACCGCGTGCCGACCTGCGGGGGCAGGGGGGCGCGGAGGAGATCGGCGCAGGTGGACGGGGTGGGGGTGGGTGGCCGACCTGGGCGGGAGGTGGGCGCGGGCGGCGAACGGGGGCGTCCGAGGGGCTCGCGGTCCGGGCGGGCGGCGGCCGGCCGGGGAATTCCCCGTGCGTTGTGCTCGTGATTTATGC
>NZ_JBQGCX010000247.1:0-2575 GCF_052038725.1 Actinosynnema sp. | reverse complement strand
CGGGTACGTCGCGCTCGCCGTGACCGTGGGCATCCTGGTGCTCGCCGTACTCCCCTGGGAGACCGGGCGGCCGCTCGGCGTGGCCATCCTCGCGGTGCTCGGGATGCTGCTCGTCTGGTGCGCGCTGCTGCGCCCGGCGATGTGGGTGACCGAGCGCACGCTGGTGCTGCGCGGCATGTTCCACACCGACGAGATCCCGCTCGGCACCATCGACCGGGTCGCGGTCTCGCAGGTCGTGGCGATCAGCGCCGACGGCCGGCGCTACACCTCGCCCGCGGTCGGCTACACCGCCCGCCAGAAGGTGAAGGCCAAGCGCCGCAGCGTCCGCGGCGACACGACCGTCCCCACCGCCGCCGACACCTACCAGGTGTACGTCGAGGAGCGGATCACCCAGTTGGCCCGGGAGGACCGCGAGCGGTTCGGCCCGACCGACGCCGTCGCCCGCCGTACCTGGGCCTGGCTCGAGATCGCCGGCTGCGTCGTGCTCGTCGGCGCGTGGCTGGTCTGGCTGCTGGCCTTCTGAGGGTCGCGTCCCCCTCGGGTCCGGCTCCCGTCATCGCGGCATGAGCGGTCGTTTCTGTCAGCCCACCGACTCGACGTGGAAGTACCCGACGACCGTCAGACTCTCGGTCACGACGATCATGTCGCCTTCCGCCACGTCGTGTGGGTATCGGTAGTCGCCGACGAGCCAGCCTGCGTCGGCGGCAGAGCGCCACGCACCGGGCGTCGCCGGTCGAATCACCAGCGAGGCGAGCCCGGTGTCCGCGGTCAGCGGAGGAACGAAGCCGTTGGCCGCGTAGTCCCGTTCAGGGGTCGGCAATGGTGGCCCGGTTCGCCGCCCGCCCTGGTCCTCGGTCAGCCAGACCACGGTGCCGTGGAAGCGCAGTGGGTCGTAGGGATGCACAGCGGCAGTCTCGTCCAAGACCACGGTCCGATGTCTGACTCATCGCCAGATCCGGACGTGGGACGACGCACGGCACGGGTGTGGCCCCGCCGGTCGTGACCGGCGGGGTGTTGGTCAGTTGATATGTCGGCGGTGGACGCGGCCGGTGGGTGAGATCCAGACGATCTGGTCGTGGTCGAGGGGGATGTAGCGCCAGCCGCCGGTGGTCTTGAGCCGGTGGTGGCCCCGGCACAGCGGGAACAGGTTCGAGGTCGTGGTTTCGCCGAGGGGGTAGGGCTCGCGGTGGTCGATGTCGCAGCCACGTGAGGGGCGCTCGCAGCCGGGGAACACACAGGTCGGGAACCGCAGCCGGACCTGCTCCTTCATCAGCGGTGTGGGCCGGTAGGCACCGGTGGACATCTCCTCGGTCAGGTCCAGCACCGGCCGGACCGTCACCCGGGTCCCGGCCTCCTGGCACCACTCCTGGACCTGCTCGGGGGTGACCACGGACCGGGTGTTCTCGACCTCGACCATCGCCTGCCCGGGGCGGGTGTGGGCGTAGAGCACGAGCTCCCGATGGGCCGGGTCGCCGGTGCCCACCATCCCCAGCGCCATGGAGCGCCGCACGTCCAGCGGCTGGGCGGGGTCGAGGGTGGCGGCCTTGGCGGTGAGGAACTGGTCGAACGCGAGCGCGTCGGCGAGGCCGGCCCAGCCGGTGATGGGAACCTGGCCGGTGGCGTTGATCCCGCGGTACTCCACCCGCACGCAGCGTTGCTCGGCTTCGGCGAGGCGGCGGCGTTCGGCCTCCTCGGGGTCGAACTCGAAGCGGGCGCGGTCGATCTGGCGGTCGAGCTCGGCCCACGAGCACCTGGCTGCGACGATCGCGAGCCTCTGGTCGACCGCGGCGGCCGCGTCGAAGGGCAGGGTGCGGGTGTCCTGGGCGATCTTGCGGGCCCGCCACACCGCCACCTCACCTGACATGACGCGGGCCCAGATCCGGGGCAACCTGGAGGACAGTTCGAGGGCGTCGCCGATGAGGCGGGCGCCGGCTTCGTGCTTCATCCCGACCGCGAGCGCGAACTCCGCGACCGCGGACTCATCGATCGTGACTGCGCCCTCACCGGCGAGCTCGAGGGCCTGCATCCCCCACTCGATCTCGGGGTCGGGATCGCCGGGGTTCAGCTGCGCCCACTGCACCGCCTGGACCAGCTGAAGAATCTGCGCGTCGGCGATCACCGTGGCGGTGTCGCGGGCAGCGACCAGCACCTCATCGGCGCGGGCGCTGGTGGTGACTGCCATGGATCCATTGCAGCACCGACCACCGACATTTCAGGGCTCAGATCCCTTGTTTTGACCGGGATGTGGACACTTCCCAGAAATTGTTCGGCACCGATTCTGGGCCAGCGGCTCGCAGCCCGGGAAGCGACCCGGCTTGAGCGGACCTCACCCGCTTCGCTGCCTGTCGGCGGCCGAGCCCAGCGGACCCGCGGGCCGCGGACAGGGTGGTGGTTTCGAGGCTCGGCGCTGGCGCGCCTCGCACCTCAACCACCGGAGCCGCGGACAGGGGTGGTGGTTTCGAGGCAGTGAAGAATTGGTCGTGGTTCAGGGCCTGACCGATTTCGAGGCTGACGATCCTGCTGGGTCTGTCGTTAGCGAGACTTGTCGGCTCTGGGCCGCGTCCCTGTTCCGCGT
>NZ_JBQGCX010000246.1:0-4391 GCF_052038725.1 Actinosynnema sp. | reverse complement strand
CGGTGAGCAGCTCCCCGAAGGACTCGGCGAGGAAGCTGGTGTTGTCGGAGACGAACTGCACCGGGGTGTTGATCTCGTGGGCGACGCCCGCGGCGAGCTGGCCGAGCGCCTCGAGGCGGTTGGCCTGGGCGAGGGCGCGCTCCAGGTCGGCGACGCGGCTGACGTCGGCGCCGACGCCGATGAGGCCGGTGCGGGCCCCGTCCGGGCCGTGCTGGGGCAGCACGCTGAGCAGGAAGCTGCGCGGCGGGCCCTCCCAGGCGGGCAGGCTGACGTGCTGGTCCATGACGGCCAGCCCGGTCTCGTCGATCTGCCGCTCCACCGAGCGGATGCCCTCGGCGAGCGGCCCGACCAGGCCGATCTCGGTGTCGGTGCGGCCGATGACCTCGTCGGCGGCGGAGACGCCCAGCTCGTCGAGCAGGGCCTGGTTCGCGCCCCGGTACCGGCCGCCGTTGTCCTTCCAGTAGAGCAGCTGCGGGATGGAGGAGATCACGTCGGAGAGCAGGAACTTCTCGTGGCTGAGCTCCTCGGTCAGCGCCTCGGCGCGCTCGCGGGCCCGCAGCAGCTCCTGCTCGGCCTCGTGCCGGGCGGTGACGTCCCGCTCGACCAGGAAGAACCTGGTCACGCCCGCCTCGGTGACCGGGTGGACCTCGATGGCGGTCCAGTAGGGCCTGCCCGCGGCGGTGCTGGTGCGGAACTCCAGCTCGCCGCCGACCGGGCCGCGCGCGGCCGACGAGGCGAGCGCGGTGGCCGGGTCGAGCGCGGCGGCGTGCTCGGGGGCCAGCGGCTCGGGGAACAGGCCGGTCCTGGTGCGGCCCTCCACCCTGGACGGGCTCAGGCCGGTCATCCGGTAGAACGCCTCGTTGGCCCACTCGACCACGCCGTGGGCGTCGGTGATGACGATGCCGTCGGCGGTGCGGCGGGCGACCAGGGCGAGGCGGCGGGTCTCCTCGTGGGAGCGGCGCAGCGCGGCCTCGGAGGCGCGGGCGAAGTGCCAGTGCACCATCTGCACCGCGCACATGGCGAGCACCAGGGCGCCGTGCAGCAGGGCGAGCGGCAGGGCGAGGTGGTGGGGGGTGCCGTCGGAGTAGATCAGCTGGGGCGCGAGGGCGCCGAACGCCAGGTGGTGCACGAAGATCAGCAGCACGGACAGCAGCAGCGGCACCCAGTCCTGGTAGAGGCCCACGAGCGCGACCGCGACCAGGTAGGCCAGGTGCAGGTGGGTGCTGCCGCCGATGGCCTGCACGAGCGCGCTCACGGCGGCGTCGAGGCCGATGGCCACGCAGACCGCGCGCCCGCGCTGGCCGTGCGCGATGTCGCCGAACGCGGCGCACGCGAGGGCGGTGGCGGCGAAGGCGACGACCCAGGCGGACTGGTCGCCGGTGTGCACCGAGCCGTCCAGGGTGCCGGACGCGAGACCGGTGACGACCACGAGCGGGACCAGCAGGAACGTGATCAGCCGGATGACGCGGTGCCGGGAGCGGAAGACCTCGGGGGCGAGCGCTCCCCGGCGGGCCGGGGCTGGGGTGGGGCCTGGCATGGGTCCTCCTGGGCGGGACGCCGGGACGTCGGGGCGCCGGGACGCCTGGCCGCGCGGGCTCGGTGGGTGACCCGCGGAACGGGCGGTTCCGGCTCAGGACCGGGCCCGCCCGGTCGTTGTGCCGGGGTCGGGACAGCGCGGAGCGGCCCTCCCCGTTCGGGTGGTGGCCGCCGCCGTGCCCGGACCCAACGGCTCCGCCCCCTGTGATGTGAGTCAATCGGCTCCGGGCGTTCGGTGGCGGGTCGGGTGCGCTTGGGACCCCACGGGTGCAGGTGGGGAGCAGGCCTTAAGGCATTCACCCGATCGGCCGACGCCGTGGTCGAGCACGAGAGCAACGACGCGGCGGAAGGAGCGGAACGTGCCCGCGCACATCCTGGATCAGCTGTCCACGACGATCGTCGAGATCACCAGGCGCGACCAGCCCATCACGCGGACCCGCCGCAAGGCGCTGGACTCCCTGCGGTCGCTGCCCGGCATCACCTCCGTCCGCTGGAGCGGCCCGCACGAGGCCGTGGCCGCCGACGGTGACGAGGTGTTCCTGCGGATGCAGCACGGCGGCGCCGTGCTGTCGGGCGCGGGCGTGCACCGGGTCGAGGTGGGGCACGCCGCGGAGGCGATCGTGCGCACCCTGGACGCGGTGCTGGTCAACACCGGCGCCATCGGCGTCGAAGGCGTGCTGGACGGCGAGGAGCCGGGGGCCGCGCGGATCACGACGGACCCGGCCACGCGGATCGTGGAGTTCAGCGACGAGGCGGTCGAACTGCTGGGGTACCGGCGCGAGGAGGCGGTCGGGAAGCTGATCGTGGACCTGCTGGTGCCCGAGCACGTGCGCGGCGCGTTCGCCGGGCTGGTGAGCGAGCTGGAGGTCGTGTCCGGCGAGGCGACCATGCCGCTGCGGTTCGACCTGCCCGCGCGGTGCGCGGACGGGACCGAGATCGACCTGGACGCGGTGGTGGAGCAGGAGCTGACCCCGGAGCGCGGGTTGGTGACCACGTGCACGCTGCGCAGGATCGACAACAGCACGTGGGGCACGCCCGAGGCCGGGGGCGGGGAGTTCCACCGGGCGCTGATGAGCCGGTCGCCGGTGCTGGTGCTGGCGCTGGCGGAGGACGGGACGATCAAGTGGGTGTCGGCGCCCGCCGAGACCGGGATCGACGCGCGCGCGCTCGCCGGTGAGCAGATGGCGTCGGCGATGCGGTTCGTGCACCCGGAGGACCGGGACGTGGTCGCCGACGCGGTGCGGCAGGTGTGGCAGATCGGCGGGACCCGGCGCACGTTCGAGGTCCGGATGGGCGCGGCCGGGCGGGCGTGGCGGCTGATGCGGGTGACGCTGCGGAACATGCTGAGCTCGCCGTCGGTGGGCGCGGTGGTGGGGTTCGCGGTGGACGTGACCGAGCGGGGGGCCGCGGAGCGGCGGGCCCGCGAGGAGGCGTTCCGGCTGCGGACGATGGTGAACGTGCTGAACGTGGGCGTGGTGCAGTTCGACGAGCTGGGGCGGGTGGCGCACGCGAACGCGGCTGCGCTGTCGTGGCTGGGGATCGACTTCTCGCCGAGCGCGGTGGCCGGGACGTTGTTGCAGCAGCACCTGCGGCCGATCGGGGCCACCCGGCACCCGGTCGAGCAGATCATCAGCGAGGGGGTGGTCGACGAGGAGATCACCGGGGAGCTGGAGCTGCTCGACGGGCGGGCTGTGGAGTACAGCTACCAGCCGGTGGGGTTGGGGGACGAGCGGGTCGGCGCGCTGCTGGTGATGCAGGACGTGACGGAGCGGGTCGCCGCGCAGCGGGTCCTGGAGCTGTCGAACGAGGAGCTGACCCGGTTGGTCGCGCTGCGGACCGAGTTCGTCTCCTCGATGAGCCACGAGTTGCGGACCCCGCTGACGGTGGTGGCCTCCTCGGCCGCGCTGTTGAAGGAGGAGTCCGAGGATTCGGGCGGGGTGCAGGGGCAGCTCGCGGATGCGATCGAGCGGAACGCCTCGCGGTTGTTGAGCGTGGTTGAGGATCTGGTGGATCTGGCGAGGCTCGAAGGCGGGGCGGTGACCGCGGATCACAGTCCGGCGAACATCACCGCGTTGTTGGGCGGGGTCATGCGGCGGATCGACGACAAGGCCTCGGATCGGGGGGTTCGGTTGGTCGTGTCCTCGGAGGAGGAGGCGGTGACCGTGCTCGGGGATGCGGAGCGGTTGGTGACGATGCTGGACTACGCGTTGTCGGCGGCCATCGGGATCAGCACCGAGGGTGAGTCGGTGACGGTGTCGACGGGGGTTCGGCAGGGGCGGTGGGTGCTGGACGTGCTCGATCCCCGGCCGTTGCAGGCGAGCGGGAGTCGGATGTACTCGGCGATCGCCCGGTTGGGGCGGTGGGGGCGGGCTGATCGGACCGCGGTGTCGACCGGGGTCAGCACGGTGCTGGCTCGGGCCATCGCGGAGTGGCACGGGGGGGCTATTGAGGTTTTTGGGGTTGAGGATGGGACGGTGACCAGGGTTTGGCTGCCGGTGCACGCTGAGGATTGGGATGATTTGGCGTGAGGTGGCGTGAGTGGCGTGGCGTGAGGTGGCGCGAGGTGGTGTGAGGTGAGTGGCGTGAGGTGGCGTTGGGTCGCCTTGCGGTTGGTGGTGCGGCGGAAGCCCCTGGCCGGATGGCCGGGGGTTTTTGGCGTTTGGAGGGGGTGGCGTCGGTAGGCTGGGGGTTGGGTGGTGAGCAAGGGGGTGGTGGGTGTGGGGTACGGGGACAAGCTCTACTGGCTCTCGGTCCTGATCCAGCGGAGGTACGCGCATATCTGCGCCGAGCACGACCTGACCCCCACGCAGGACACGATGTTGTGCGCGATCAGGAACGAGCCTCGGCGGATGACG
>NZ_JBQGCX010000245.1:0-3042 GCF_052038725.1 Actinosynnema sp. | reverse complement strand
CGGAGGAGCGCGAGCGGGAGCTGGTCCGGTCCATGCAGCTGGAGCGCTAGCTCGACCTCGACCGGGAGCGGCAGCAGGAGCGCGAGCGGTCCGAGCAGGTGCGGGTCCAGCAGGAGCGCGCCGAGCAGGAACGGGCCGAGCAGGAGCGCGCCGAGCGGGCCGAGCAGGTGCAGGACGACGAGCCCGAACCCGCGCCCGGACTGGAGCGGGTGCTCAAGCGCGCCCGCGACCTGGGGCTGGACGTGGAGCTGGAGCGCGAGGCGAACGCCGAGGAGGAGGCCGCCGAGCACGTCACGAGCAAGATCGTCCGGCCGGTGCCGCCCGCCGCGAGCCCCTCGGAGCCCGCGCTGGGCGACGCCGCGAGCGCCGGGCAGGTCCCGGCCTCGGCCGAGCACGCCTGGCAGCCGCCCACCGCCTCCTCGTGGCAGGCGTCGACCGACCGGGGCGCCGCGGGCGGCGGCAGCGCGCCGTGGCAGCGCGAGGGCAGCCAGGTCCCGTTCCAGACCTCGACCGAGCAGGGCGAGGGCGGGCAGGAGCAGCGCGAGGGCAGGCACCACGCGGCGGGGCGCGGCGGGCAGGGCGCACCCGGTGAGCAGCCGTGGGAGTGGAAGCCGTCCGTGATCGCGGGGGCCGAGAACAGCCCCGGCGGGCAGCCTCCGGCGCCCCAGAACCAGGGCAACCAGGGCCAAGCGCCCCAGAGCCCGGCAGCCCAGAGCCCGGCGGCCCAGAGCCAAGCAGCGCAGAACCCGGCGGCCCAGAACCAGGCGGCCCAGCACTCGGCAGCCCAGCACTCGGCAGCGCAGGGCACGGCCGCACAGGGCACGGCAGCGCAGAACCCGGCCGCGCAGGGCACGGCGGCGCAGAACCCGGCAGGTCAGGCCCCCGCGCCCCCGGTCGCGGCGCCGCAGGTTCCGGCAGGCCAGGGCTCGGGACCGCAGGCGGCGCCCGCGCAGCCGTCCGCGCCGAGTCCCGCGCCGCTCGCCGGGCGTCCGCAGGGGCGGCTCTCCGGGCGGCCGTCGCGGCGCGACCTGGGCGTCGAGCTCCCCCAGAACCCGCTGTTCCCCCAGGCGCCGGGCCAGTCCCGCGCGCCGTCCATGCCGCAGCCGCCGCCCGGCACGGCCGCGGCGATGCCGGTGGCCGCGATGGACACCCGGTGGCAGTCGTTCGCGACCGACCACCCGGTGGCCGCCGACCGCGTCGCCGCCTGGCACGCCAGCGACTGGCGGCCCACGATCGCCTACGACGAGCCGCAGGGCGGTCAGCCGCCGAACGGCCCCCAGGGCGGTCCCCGGAACCTCCCCGGACCGCAGCAGGGCCGCCCCGGCGGTCCCGGCGGCCGTCCGCCCGGCGCGCTGACCCGCCCGCCGCAGCCGCTCCCACCGGGCGCGGGCCCGATCCCGCCCGGCGCCGTGCCGCCCGGTGCGGGCACGATCCCGCCCGGCGGCCCCGGCCGGTTCCCGCCGCCGCCCGCCAACCCGGTCCCGCCGGGGCCGTGGCAGCGCGGGGTGGGCCAGGGCGGGGTGGGCCAGGGCGGTCCCCAGGGCCCGCAGGACGGCTACCAGCAGCAGCACGGCGGCCAGCAGCCGTGGGCTCCCCCCGGCGGGCCCCAGGGCGGTGGGCAGAACCGGGGCGGCTACCCGCCCCCGCCGCCCCCGCCCGGCCGTCGCGGCGGGCCCCGCCCCGAAGACGAAGGGGACCGGTACCGCAGCCAGCGGCGGTAGTCGGAGATCGACCCCGTAGGCTCTGGTCCCGCACCGCACGGGCTGCAAGGCGTTGGCCGCAAGGCGTTGACCGGGAGGTCTGATGGCGCAGGACATCGTCCCGATCGAGCTGGGACTCACCCAGGGGGACGTCGTCACCCTGTGGGCTCCCCGCTGGCGGGAGGAGGGCGAGGAGTGGGAGGCCTTCCTCGGGCACGAGGAGGACCTTTACGCCTTCCCCGACGCCGCGCACCTCGCGGCGTTCGTGCGCGAGGCCGAGGAGCACGACCTCACCGACCACCCCGCGTGGCACGTGGTGCCCGCGCTGGGGGTGGAGGAGCTCTCCCCTGACGAGAACCACCAGTTCGACCTGGTCGGCGTGCCCGAGCTGGTCGCCGAGGACCCCGACACCTGGGTGATCGGCGAGCTGGCCGACGTGGTGTCGATCGTGCGGTCGCTGGCCGAGGTGTGCGACCTGGAGAAGGTCCACGAGGTGCTCGACTCGGCCGAGGGCTTCGCGCTGCTGCCGCAGGGCACGCTGCCGTTCACCGGCCGCGAGGGCAAGGCGCTGTGGAGCGAGCTGGGCCAGGTCGTCGCGGAGAAGTGGGACGAGGTGCTCGACGCGATCGACGAGGTCGTGTCCACCCCGGACGTGGACGAGGCCGCGCTCGCGAAGGGGCAGGAGGAGCTGGCCGCGTACCAGGAGGCGGTGGAGGCCGCCCGCGCCGAGGACGACGACGTGGAGGAGGACGAGGAGGGCGGGACCGCCCCCACGTTCTGGTCCGAGGTCGGCATCGACCCGGTGAAGATCATCACCAGCGCGGGCGAGTACTACACGCTGCGCTGCTACCTGGACGACGAGCCGCTGTTCCTCGGTCGCCGGGGGAAGATCGACGCGTTCACCTCGCCGCGCGCGCTGTCCCGGTTCATCGTGGAGGCCGACGACAACGACCTCACCGAGGTGTCGACCTGGCAGGAGCTGGTGGTCAAGGCGACCGGCGGCGACCTGGAGGTCGAGGTCGACCCGGACAACGTCTACGTGCTGACCGGCCTGGACGAGGACATCGCCGAGGGCCCCGACGGCATCGACCCGACCCAGCTGGACCTGGTGGTCGAGCTGCTGGAGGACGCGGCCGACTGGGCGGGCGACGACAGCGTGAAGCTGGCGCTGAACCAGTCCGAGAGCCTGGGCTGGCTGGTGTCGTACGTGCTCAAGCCCGACCCCAACCGGTTGGCCCCGAGCGCGCCGTACGACGCCGAGGTGGCCGCGTGGCGGGCGCTGTCGGCGGCGTTCGAGGACCGGCTGCGCGTGCACTAGTCGCCCGACGTGCGGAGGGGGGGG
>NZ_JBQGCX010000244.1:0-1931 GCF_052038725.1 Actinosynnema sp. | reverse complement strand
AGCCGAGCAGGACAGGCGCGCCGCCGAACTGGGCGCCCAGACCGAGCGCGCCGACTCCCTGCAACGCGCCCACGACCACTACCGGACCGTGCTGACCAGGATCGCGACCCTGACCGATCCCCGAGGCGTCCCGGACGACGCGGAGCAGGTGCGGCAGACCGTGGCCGCCGTGGCCGCGCTGGCGCAGGAACGCCCGCCGGTCTGACCTCCCCCGCCCCCTCGGGGGCGGTTCAGGGGTCGTGATCACCAGGTCCGGGAACCCCGCCCGCTTATGTCACGGTGACGAAAGTGGGCGGGGTTATTCCCGCCGTCCGCTCTCCCACTTGCGCGCGCGCACCTTCGCCAGAACCGTCCCGCCCACCGACGCCGCCACCCGTGCCAGCCCCGCGACGATCGGCCGCCCCCACCTCGGCAGCGGGCGCGGGAAGCGCTCGACCAGGCGCAAGGCCGTCTCGGCGTGCCGGGGGTTGAGCCTGCGCACGGTCTCCAGGTCCCCCACGCGGTGCCGGTAGTCGGCGAGCACGGCGCCCCGGAACCGGGTGACCTCGCCGAGCAGCTGGGGCAGACCGGGGGTCTTCCCCGCCTCGGCGAACTCCGCCCTGCCGATCGTCATGCGCTCCAGTGCCCCGCGCACCGCGGCGCGCTTGCGCAGCTCGGTCCACTGCTCCTCGGCCTGCCCGGCCACCCTGGTGCGCCGCTCGCCCGTGGTCAGCGGCTGCTCGCCCGCGATCTCGATCATCGTGGGGTCCTCGGGCAGCTCGCCCTGCCCGAGTTCGGCGTAGTCGTCGGTGATGCGCAGGTTCCGCCCGACGTAGTCGCGCCACGGCAGGACGAGCTGCTGCACGAACGCGTGCACGGCGAGGTGGTGCTCGTCGGGCCGCCGGGCGTCCAGCTCGGTGAACCGCTCGGGGGCGTGGGCGGCGTAGAAGCGCTCGACCAGCTCGTTCCGCCCGCCCTCGGGGGTGTCCGCGTGGGCGCGCGCGACCTCGTCCAGCCGGTCCCGGCGGCTCACCTGGACCTCGTAGCCGACGAACCCGCTCGGGTCGGCGTCGACGGGGAAGTCGCGCAGCCGCTCGGTGGGCACGCCCTCGCGCAGGCGCAGCTCGTTCGCCGGCCTGGTGTCGCCCCACGTCCGGGGGGCCGGGCCGATCAGGTCGGTGTAGGTGCGCAGCGATCCGGGCAGCACGTTCTGCCGCAGCGCCTCCAGCGAGCGCGGGTCGCGGATGCCGACCTGGTTGGCGGCGAAGCGCTTGTCGACGTTGAGGTCCCGGCTGCTGTCCTTGGCCCCGTGCTCGGTGATCAGCCCCGCGGCGATGCGGTTGACGATCGACTCGGGCACCAGGAAGGACCGGATCAGCGGCCGGGCGGCCGGGCTCTGCTCCCCGTACTTGTCCATCCACTTGAGCTGCCGCAGCGCCTGGCCGAGGCTGAGCCACATGACCCGCTCGGGTCCGGAGGCGGCCCCGGTGTGGATCTGCACGTGGCCGCCCTGGTCCTGGCCGACGTCCTTGTTCCTCGGCGCGCCGGAGCCGAGGGCGTCCTCGAACACGGCGACGTAGACGGGGACGTGGAACTCGCCGCCGACCAGCACGCTCTCCTGCGGCCCCCGGTTGATCACGCCCGCCCCGACCCCGCCGGTGACCCTGCTGGGCGACAGGCGCCGCGAACCGGGCACGGCCCGCGTGGAGCGCTGGGGGTCGTGCCGGTCGACGGCGTCGAGCGCGGCGTTGACGGCCGCGTCGCCGTAGCCGGTGGAGCGGTCGACGAGCCTCCTGGCGTCGTTGAGCAGGGTGGCGCGCCGGTCCGGTGGCGCGTCCGCGAGCAGGGTGGTGATCAGCCGGTCGAGCCGCTCGGGGGCGGGTGCGCCCTCGGCGAGCAGCGGGCGCAGGGCGGACTCGAAGTCGGCGAGGCGCTCCTCGGTGACCATCCTG
>NZ_JBQGCX010000243.1:0-6760 GCF_052038725.1 Actinosynnema sp. | reverse complement strand
GTGCACGCCGACCAGGCGGGAGCGCGCAAGCTCGGCAAGCGCTACGCCGAGCTGACCCCGATCGTGCGCGCCGCCCGCGAGCTGGAGCAGGCGCGCAACGACCTGGGGGCTGCGCGCGAGCTGGCCGGGGAGGACCCGGCGTTCGCGGAGGAGGCGGACGAGCTGTCCGCGCGGATCCCGCAGCTGGAGGAGCGGCTCACCGAGCTGCTGCTGCCGCGCGACCCGCACGACTCGTCCGACGTGGTGATGGAGATCAAGTCCGGGGAGGGCGGCGAGGAGTCGGCGCTGTTCGCCGGGGACCTGCTGCGGATGTACCTGCGGTACGCGGAGCGGCAGGGGTGGAAGGCCGAGGTGCTCGACGGGACGGACTCGGACCTCGGCGGGTTCAAGGACGTGACGGTCGCGATCAAGTCGCGCGGGGACGCGCCGGACGGGGTGTGGTCGCGGCTCAAGTACGAGGGCGGCGTGCACCGGGTGCAGCGGGTGCCGGTGACCGAGTCGCAGGGGCGCATCCACACGTCGGCGGCCGGGGTGCTGGTGATCCCGGAGACCGAGGACGTGGCGTCGATCGAGATCGACGACAAGGACCTGCGGGTCGACGTGTTCCGGTCGTCCGGCAAGGGCGGGCAGAGCGTCAACACGACGGACTCGGCGGTGCGGATCACGCACCTGCCGACGGGGATCGTGGTGTCGTGCCAGAACGAGCGGTCGCAGCTGCAGAACAAGGCTCGGGCGATGCAGGTGCTCCAGGCGCGGTTGCAGGCGCTGGCGGAGGAGAAGGCGCAGCAGGAGGCGTCGGACGCGCGGCGGACGCAGGTGCGGACGGTGGACCGGTCGGAGCGGGTGCGGACGTACAACTTCCCCGAGTCGCGGATCTCGGACCACCGGGTGGGGTACAAGGCGCACAACCTGGACGCGGTGCTGGACGGGGATTTGGACGCGGTGCTGGACGCCCTGTCGTCGGCGGACCGGGCGGAGCGGCTGGCCGGGGGCTGAGCTGCTCCGACCTGCGCGGATGGTCGCTTGATCGAGTGAACTGCCTTTTCGTTCGAACATGTGTTCGATAACGTGGGAGGTGGTTCGGCGCTGGGCTGGACCTCTTGTCGACCGTGCTGGTCCTTCCCGCCTCCGGAGCGGTCGGGACCCGCTTTTGCGGAGGTGCTTGGTTTGGTGCGGTGAGATCCTGGCGACTGTTCCTGGTGTGACTTCCGTCCACCTGGACGGGTGATGCTGGCGAGGGGGAGGGCACTGATGGCCAAGGAGTCCCACCAGAGGTCCCACAGGTCTCAGAAGTCCCACAAGTCACAGAGGGCGCAGAAGTCTCAGGAGGCGCGGAAGTCGCAGGAGGCGCAGAGGCGGGCGCAGGCGCAGCGGGAGGTGCGGGAGCAGGGGGAGCAGGAGCAGGACGCAGGGCAGGTGGAGAACTCGCCCGGTCGTCTCGAACTCGTCGTGGAGCCGCTGAGGGCCCCGGTGGACCACGAGGTGTCGATCACCGTTCGCGGCGCGCGCGCCGGGGCGGAGGTGACGCTGCGGCTGTCCGCGGACGGCCACGAGTCGGAGGCGGTCTTCCTGGCCGACGAGCGCGGCGTGGTCGACGTGACCAGGCACGCTCCGGTGTCGGGCTCGTACGCGGGCGTGGACCCGATGGGGTTGTTCTGGTCGGCCCGCCCCACGGGCGAGCAGCCGGGCGCCTCGGGCAAGGCAGTGCTGACCGCGACCGCCATCCCGGCGGGCAGCGGTCCGGTGGGCAGCGTTCCGGTGGGCAGCGGTTCAGCGGGAAGCGGCCCGGTGGGCAGCGGTCCGGCTGGCGGTGCTTCTGCCAGCGGTGCTTCTGCCGGCAGCGTTCCGGCGAGCGGTGCTTCGGTGGGAAGCGGTCCTGTCGAGCCTCCCGCGACGGTCTCCTCGGCAGCCGTGTCCACGTCGGTCGAGTCGGGCACAGCCGATCAGGCACTGGGCGGTTTGGGCGCAGCCGGAGCCGACTCGGATGCCGTTGCGGCTGGCTCCGGCGCCTCTGCGCTGTCCGCCAAGCCTCTGGCTGCGTCCGCGGGTGTGTCCGCGCTGGCCAGGAAGGCCCTGTCGAGCACCTCGCACCCGGAAGAGGCGGGTGATGCTCCTTCCTCCGACGCTGCTTCCTCTACCAGCGCCAGCGCCTCCACCAGTGCTGACGCCTCCACCGGCGCTGACACCTCCACCGATGCCTCCGCCGACGCCGATGTCTTGACGCCTGCCTCCGCCGACGACTTCGCGGCCAACGGCTCCGCTACCACTGGTCCCGCTGCCAACGCCTCCGCTCCTGCCAACGCCTCCACTCCGGGCGCTGCTGGCGCTGTCGGTGTTGCGGCTGCTCCTGCTGCCCCCGCTGCCGGGTCTGCTCCTGCTGCCGGGTCTGCGCCGGTGTCCGGGGCGTCGACGGTTGTCGCGGTCGAGCTCGAGCGGTTGTCCGTGCCGGATGGGGTGCGGCGTGTGGAGTTCGCGGGTGGGGTGCTGTTCGAGCCCGAGGGTGGTGGTTCGGGGGCTGCCGGTGCCGGGGTGATCGTGCTCGGTGGCAGCGAGGGTGGTCTGCACGAGTTGGACGCCGCGCTGCTCGCCGGGCACGGGTTCGCCGTGCTGGCGCTGCCGTACTTCGGCGCGCCCGGTGTGCCCGAGAACCTCGTGGACGTGCCGCTGGAGCACGTCGGCGACGCGGTGGACGCCCTGGCCGAGCGGGTTGGTGGGCCCGTCGGGCTGGTGGGCGGGTCGCGCGGTGGGGAGTTGGCGCTGTTGGCGGCGTCCGTCCTCCCCTCGGTGCGGGCCGTGGTCAGCGTGGTCGGGAGCGGGATCGTGACGCAGGGCATCGGGGCTGGCAAGCGGTTGCTGGAGGTCCTCGACGTGGACGCGGCGGCGTGGACCTGGAAGGGGCAGCCGTTGCCGTACCTGCCCTGCGCCGTGAGTCCGGGGATGCGCGCGGCGATCGTGGACGGCGAACCGGTCGTGCTGGCCGAGGCGTTCGACCTGGGGGACGGTTTTCCGGAGGACGTCGAGATCCCGGTGGAGCGCATCGCGGGACCGGTGCTCCTGGTCTCCGGCGACCGGGACGCGAGCTGGCCGAGCGCCGACCTGAGCGAGGTGGCGCACCGCAGGCTCAAGGCCAACGACCACCCGCACCCCTGCGAGCACGTCGTCCACCCCGGAGCGGGCCACCTGCTCGCAGGCCCCCCGAACCGCCCCCAGCCGGACAGCGTCGTGGACGGCCCCGGAGTCCGCTTCGAGATGGGCGGCGACCGCGCCACCACGGCCCGAGCCAAGACCGACACCTGGAACCGCACCACGGCCTTCCTCAAGACCCACCTCAAGACCCACCCCGAGAGCTAGGGCAGTCCCGACCGCACGGCCTGGCCCCACAGGCATCGGCCCGTGACGCGGTCCGCTCACCGGGGCTGGTCGGTCTGCTCACCACCGTCCCCAGCCCGATGCCGCGGCAGATGTCGGCATCGGGCTGGGCGCCGACTGCCTGGCCGGTACCCGGCAGCACCGGCTGTCCCGCCCGCGATCGGCTGATCGGACCGGCCGGTTCCGCTCGCGCCCCCGCCCTCCACACCCGCCGTTGCCCACAGTGGGCGTGTCCCGTCCCTCGATCACGCGCAGCGACCAATCGTCCCGTCATCCACCCCGCCCCACCCGACCGCCCCCACCCCGGTGACACCCGTACCGGCCACTCCTGTCACCAGGTGTGTGCGGGGCCACCCCCGTCGCACCCCTGACCCGGCGAACGCCCACCGTCACCGCACTAATCTGTGCGGCATGAGCGCACACTTTGACGTCGTGGTCCTCGGTGCTGGGCCCGGCGGGTACGTCGCCGCCATTCGCGCGGCTCAGCTGGGGCTGAAGACCGCGGTCGTCGAGGAGAAGTACTGGGGCGGGGTGTGCCTCAACGTCGGGTGCATCCCCTCCAAGGCGCTCCTGCGCAACGCCGAGCTCGCCCACCTGTTCACGCACGAGCAGAAGACCTTCGGCATCCAGGTCGACGGCACGGTCAAGTTCGACTACGCCGCCGCCTTCCAGCGCAGCCGCAAGGTCGCGGACGGGCGCGTCAAGGGCGTGCACTTCCTCATGAAGAAGAACGGCATCACCGAGTACAACGGCCGGGGCACGTTCACCGACGCCAACACCATCGAGGTCAACGGCGAGTCGATCACCTTCTCGCACGCGATCATCGCCGCGGGCGCCAGCACCCGCCTGCTGCCGGGCACCGAGCTGTCCGAGCGCGTCGTGACCTACGAGGAGCAGATCCTCACCGAGGACCTCCCCGAGAGCATCATCATCGCCGGCGCGGGCGCGATCGGCGTCGAGTTCGGCTACGTGCTGCACAACTACGGCGTCAAGGTCACCATCGTCGAGTTCCTCGACCGGATGGTGCCCCTGGAGGACGTCGAGGTGTCCACCGAGCTGGCCAAGCGCTACAAGCGCATGGGCGTCGACGTGCGCACCGGCACCCGCGTCGAGTCCATCGACGACTCCGGCGTGAAGGTCCGCGTCACCGTCTCCAAGGACGGCAAGGAGGAGGTCCTGGAGGCCGACAAGGTCATGCAGGCCATCGGCTTCCAGCCGCGCGTCGAGGGCTACGGCCTGGAGTCGACCGGCGTTGCGCTGACCGAGCGCGGCGCGATCGCCGTCGACGAGCGCGGTCGCACCAACGTGCCGCACATCTACGCCATCGGCGACGTCACCGCGAAGCTCATGCTCGCGCACGCCGCCGAGTCCATGGGCATCATCGCCGCCGAGACCATCGCGGGCGCGGAGACCATGGAGCTGGACTTCCCGATGATCCCGCGCGCGACGTTCTGCCAGCCGCAGATCGCCAGCTTCGGCTGGACCGAGGCGCAGGCCCGCGAGAAGGGCTTCGACGTCCAGGTCGCCAAGTTCCCGTTCACCGCGAACGGCAAGGCGCACGGCATCGGCGACTACAGCGGCTTCGTGAAGCTGATCAGCGACGGGAAGCACGGCGAGCTGCTCGGCGCCCACATGATCGGCCCGGACGTCACCGAGCTGCTGCCCGAGCTGACCCTGGCCCAGCAGTGGGACCTGACCGTCCACGAGGTGGCGCGCAACGTCCACGCCCACCCGACGCTGAGCGAGGCCGTGAAGGAAGCGGTGCACGGCCTGGCCGGGCACATGATCAACTTCTGACGGGCCTACAGTTCCGAGCATGAACCGACACCCGCTGCGGCCCGCGCTGATCGAGGCCGAGCGCCGGCTGGCCGCGGCGGGTGTCGACAGCCCGCGCGCCGACGCGCACCTGCTCGCCGCGCACCTGCTGCGCGTGCCGCCGGGCAAGCTCGTGCTCACGCCCATGGTCGAGCCGCGCGTGCTGGACGAGCTGGGCGCGCTGGTGGCCAAGCGGGCCACCCGCGTCCCGCTCCAGCACCTGACCGGCGAGGCGCACCTGTGGGGCGTCGACCTCGCGGTCGGGCCCGGCGTGTTCATCCCGCGCCCGGAGACCGAGCTGCTGGTGGAGTGGGCGCTGAACGCCCTGCGCGGCGCCGAGCGGCCCGTCGTGGTGGACCTGTGCACGGGGTCCGGCGCGCTGGCGCTGAGCATCGCGCACCACCGCCCGGACGCGGTCGTGCACGCGGTGGAGAAGGACCCGACCGCCCTGTCCTGGGCCCGCCGCAACGCGGACGCCCGCAGCGCGGCGGGCGACACCCCGATCCGGCTGCACCACGGCGACGTGACCGCGCCGGGCGTCCTGTCCGACCTGGACGGCGCGGTGGACCTGGTGGTGTGCAACCCGCCGTACGTGCCGGACGCCACCGAGGTCCAGCCGGAGGTCGCCGACCACGACCCGCGCGCGGCGGTGTTCGGCGGCGCGGACGGGCTCGACGTGATCCGCCCCGTGGTGGCCCTGGCGGCCCGCCTGCTCAAGCCCGGTGGCCACGTGGCGATCGAGCACGACGACACCCACGGCGAAGCCGTGCCCGCCCTCCTGGCCACCCGCAAGGTCCTCACCGACGCCACCCCGCACCACGACCTGGCAGGCCGCCCCCGCTTCGCGACCGCCCGCAGGACCGGCTGAGCGCGCGCAGGAGCAGGCCTGGGCGCAGCTGAGCGCCCGCCGGACAGGCTGTGAATGCCCGCTGGACCGGCTGAGCGCCCGCCGGACCGGTTGAACGCCTGCCGGACCTCCGCCGCGAGCCCGGCCTATGGGCCCCGCGAGTGGGCCCTATGGCTGCGAGCCCGGCCTATGGCCTCGCGAGTGGGGCCTATGGCCGCGAGTGGGCCCTATGGCCCGCGAGTCGGGCTTATGGCTGTGAGCTCAGCCTGTGCTTGCGAGCCCGGCCTATGACCGCGAGCCCGCCCCCCTCAGCGCGCGTCGTCTCCGGTGGTCCATGCGTGCCGTGCATGGGGATGACACCCGATCCCGCGTCGAACCGTGCTGGGGCCGAGCGCCGATTCGCGTCCCTGCGCAGGGGAAAGCGCTTGTGCAGAGCGGATAGGCGGCCCGGCTCGGTTGTGGTCACCCGTCGGGCGGATGAATCTCCCTGCGAGAGCCGCATGTTCTCCATCCGCTACCGGCATCCGCTGGATGAGGGTCATGCACCCGGTGCATGGAATCGCTTGCCGTGCGCGGACCGTGCGCTGGTCAGGGGTCCACCGTGGAGCCGGGCGGACCTGGAACCGTCTGCCGTGACCCCATCCAGTCATGCACCGGACGGATGGTGATCCGGCCGGTGCATGAGCCCCCACGCCCCGCCCCTCGCGCCGAGCCCGCGCCCCGCCCCCC
>NZ_JBQGCX010000242.1:0-3922 GCF_052038725.1 Actinosynnema sp. | reverse complement strand
GGTGCAGGACCTGCTCCCAACCCGGCAGGTCCGAGGGACGGCGGAAACCGACCTGACCGATGAGGCGGTGCATCCGGTCCTGCGCCTTCGGCCAGGTCTTCGCGTGCAGCTGGTCCAGCTGCACCACCATGTCCTCCATCTCCTCGTCCGTGCGGATCAGGGAGTGCGACCAGGCCGAATCACCTCGGCGGAAGCGCAGGCCGTCTGAGTTCACAAAGCGCACCAGGGCTTCCTCGGCCTGCCCCAGCACCTCACCGCTCAGCGCCCGCAGCACCGCCCTGTGGAAGCGCACCGGGTTGTCGTTCTCCGGGCCCAGCGCCAGCAACCGCTCGTAGAGCGAGAACGCCGTGACGCCCCACGGCTCGACCGGCTCGTGCAGCGCCTTGTCGTGCTCGAGCAGGTCGTCGCGCTGCCCGCTCAACCGCCTGTGCAGGCCCTCGTCGTCCACGGGTGGTTCCTTGCTCGCCCGCTCCAGCGACTCGGAGACCTGCTGGGCGATCTGCCGCTTGTCCAGCCGCTGCTGGTGCAGGTCGAACACCAGGTGCCCGAGGTCGACCTGCTCCAGGCGGCTGGTGACCGCCTCGATCGCGGCCCGCTTCTCCGCGACGAACAGGACGCGCCACCCCTTGGCCGAGGCCGCCGCGACGATGTTCGCGATCGTCTGGCTCTTGCCGGTCCCCGGAGGACCCTGGACCACGACGTGCTGCCCGCCCAGCACCGCGTTGACCGCGTGCTGCTGGGACGAGTCCGCGTCCAGCACCAGGAACTCGTCCCGGACGGCGACCGCGTCCGGCCCGACCGGGTGGTGACCGCCCGCCGTGTCGCGGAGCAGGCGCTTCGCGGGCTCGTGCCCCGCCGCCGCGGCGATGACGTCGTGGGCCGCGAGCAGCTCCGCGCACTCCTTGAGCTCCCGCACCACGGGCAGCTTGTCGAAGCTGAACGTGCTCGCGAACAGCCGGTCCTCGAACTCGGCGGCGCGCCCGTGCCTGGTCACCAGGGAGCTCAGCGCATCGTGCACGAGTCCGGCGTGCGCCCGGCGGTCCTCGTTCTCCGCGAGCACGTCGTTCAGGTGGTCGGTGAGCTGCTCGACGTCGAGGTCGACGCCGTGCTGCCGGTTGAGCGCGTACAGCAGCACGGGGTTGACCTCGGGCGCGCCCACCAGTTGGAGGACGTAGTCGGTCTCCGCCGCGGTGCGGGGCGTGATCGTGAGCGGCTGGAGGACCAGGGGCGCCCGCAAGGGCTTGACCGGGGCCGTTCCCTTCGTGGACGTCGGTTCCAACAGGAACAGGCCGTGGGCGAGCTTGCCCAGGTCGATGCCCTGCTCCTCCTGGAAGGTCAGCATCCTTCGCCGCAGGTTGCGTGCGCGCTGGCAGGCGGACGCGTGCGCCGCGCCGTCCACCAGCGAGTCCAGTCTGGTCCTGCGCCCGGACAGCAACTGTTCCACGCCTTCAGGGCTGCCTCCCACGAGGTCGAGGCTCCACGCCTTGCTGTCGCGGTAGTGCAGGAGTGTGTTGTTCGGCCCAAAGTCCACCAGGTCGTCGGCCCAGGACTCGGCCTTGGCCCGGACGAGCGCGATCCGGGCGTGGTCGTTTTCCATCGCCACCTGCTCTTCCCCCTTCGAACGCTGCGATCGGCACGGGTGCCGAGCTCGCAGAGCGCTGGCGAGCCAATCAGTCTGCTTGAGGTTTTCTTGGCAGGTCAGCGCCCCATTCGGGGGTATTTTTCACACTTTTGAGAAAAATTTTCTCACTGAGGTGGAGAAACGAAAACGGTGCGTCACCGAGTGTTGGAGTCAACGCTGAAATGCGGTTTATTCGGAAATGGGCGCACCGGTTTAGTCGGGTCCATCCCTGAGCTCTCCGCCCGAACACGCCTGCTGAACGCTGCAGCCGCGCTCCTCGCCGTCTCCACCAGCGGGGGCGTGTCCACGCGTGAGGTGTGCGAGGCCGCCGGGGTCAAGCCGTCCGCGCTGTACCACCACTTCGGGGACAAGGGCGGGTTGTTGCTCGCCGTCGTCGTCGACGGGTTCGAGCGGTACCTCGCCGACAAGCGCGCGCTGCCGCCCACCGGTGACGTGGTCACCGACTTCCGGCAGGGGGGACCGGCACATCGGGTTCGCCACCGCCAACCCAGCCCTCTGCAACGTCATGTACGGCCGCCCGCTCGCGAGCTCCGAGCACGCCGCCGCCAGGGCGCGCGCCGACCTCGTCGCGATGCTCCAAGCCCTTCACGACACCGGGCGGCTGCGGCTGCCCGTCGACGTCGCCGCCTCCACCCGCGAGGCCGCCGCCGTCGGGGTCGCGCTGCACCTCATCCGCACCGGCGCGCCCTTGGGCGACCCGGCCGTCGTCGTGGTGCCCGAGGCCGTGGCCGGCGCGCTGCTCGGGCCCGTGCGCGCCTGCGCCGACGCGCCGGTCGGCCCCGGCCTGACCGACACCGCCGCGCGGCTGCGCGACGCCCTGCCCGACGGGCCCGTCGGGCCCTTGTGGGCCTCCGAGGCCGCGCTGTTGCGCGACTGGCTCGGGGATCTCGCCTCAGCGCCGACCACCGCGTCTGCAGGAGAAACCCGATGACCGCACAGATCGACGCAGCCCAGTCCTCAGCCGCCCCCGCCTGCGCGACCACACCTCGGCCACCGCGTCGCGCACCGTGCCCGGTCGCCCGTCGGACACGCTCAGCGCCGCCGTCGCCAGGCACCCGCCCGGCAGCAGCGGTTCCGCCGGGTGCCCCACTGAGTTGGCGCGCAGCGCGGGCTCGACCACCCGGTGCCAGAAGTCCGCGAACGCCTTGTCCAGGGTGGAGATCTGGGGCGCCTCCTCGGTGTCGAAGTGCTTGTGCGCCCCGGACCTGCCCACCACCAGCTCCTCGGCGAGCCGCCCGGTGGTCATCCCGTCCAGCCCCTCCCAGGCGCGATCTCGGCGGCGCGCCCCAGGACGCTCCCCGGTCCTGCGCCCGGCCCCGACCACGGTGACGACGTGGACAACACCACGGTTTGCTGGCCGGGCGCGAGCTGCGTCACCACGGACTCGCCGCGCACCGCGGACACCTGGTCCGAGCACGACCTGGGCCCGTTCCTGGTCACCGCCGTCCCGGCCGTAGACGAGCTTCGGCGACCCGCGGCTGAACCGGGTCGTGGAGGGCGAGAGGCAGTGGGGCTGCCACGGCGGAGGCGCCGCGTTCCACGGCCACCGGTGGCTGGTGGCCCGCCGGTTCGCCCCGGTCGACGCCGCGTTCCCCCGGTGAACGGCGCGGTGCTCGACGCCCCGCGCCGCCGGGGAACGCGTGCACGTGCTGCCGCTGGGGAGCGGTCGGACCTGGCCGGATGAGGCCCGCGGCGCGGGTCAGTCGGCGCGCGTCCCCACCCCGAGCACGGCGGAGAAGTCGACCTCCCTCACCCCGCGCCCGGCCAGCTCCGCCAGCAGCCCCACCCGGACCCGCTCGACCCCGGCCGCGTCCAGGTCGTCCAGCGAGCTTCGGAAACCGCTGCCCAGCACCAGGTTCCACGCCAGCTCGTCGCTCACCGGCTCGCGCAGTCCGCGCGTCCGGACCCGCACGTCGGCGCACCCGACCGACCACAGCCAGGTCCCGAGCGAGTCCTCGGTGTTGATCCGCCCCGCCTCCGACCGCTGCGGCGCCTGCCCCCGCGCGCCGGGCCCGTCCGCGACCCGCGCCACCACGTCCCGGTAGGCCGCCCCGAACTCCTCCAGCGCGCCGGAGCGCCACACCGCCACCACGAACCGCCCGCCCGGCCGCAGCAGCCGGACCAGCCCGCGCGCCGCGTCGTCCATGTCCGGCAGGAAGAACACGCCGAACGCGCACTGCACCAGGTCGTACCCGCCGTCGCGCCCCGGCCACGCGGTCACGTCCGCCTGCGCGAACCGGACGTTCCCCAGCCCGGCCGCGCGCCGCCGCCCGACGCCGA
>NZ_JBQGCX010000241.1:0-7241 GCF_052038725.1 Actinosynnema sp. | reverse complement strand
TTGTAGGACTTGATGAAGTCGCCCCGGAACTTGGTG
The DNA here is from genome assembly GCF_052038725.1 of Actinosynnema sp. Classification (NCBI taxonomy): domain Bacteria; kingdom Bacillati; phylum Actinomycetota; class Actinomycetes; order Pseudonocardiales; family Pseudonocardiaceae; genus Actinosynnema; species Actinosynnema sp. The sequence continues at coordinate 7,205 of NZ_JBQGCX010000241.1, read as the reverse complement.
TCCTCCAGGACGGTGTCGCCCTCGGTGACCTTCAGGACGTTGTCGAGGTTGCGGGCGTACTGGGTCAGCTTCAGGGTGAAGACGGCCTCACCCGTCGTGGTGTCGCACTTCACGTCCAGGGAACGGTTGTGCGCGGAGGCGGGGAGCGCCATGAGCAAACCAGCGGCAACGACGGTCGCGGCAACGCCGATGGACTTGCCGGCGGTTCGTGCGAACTGCATGAAGACTCCTGATGGGGATTTGCGGAGACGCATCACCCTATACGCGTAGGGGTGGAGCGCGGTTCATATTAGGCGCTGATCCATTCGTGTGGAACCTCGGGTTCGGGTTACCGGAAACAACCGGCCCGGATTGCTCCGCTCGGCCGAACGCGCGGGTCAGCCGTTGTCCGGTCGTGTGGAATTCGTTACCTGAACCTGTAACGCGGCGGCGGGTAAATGGCATTAGCGGGCTCCGGCGCCCCTGTCCGGGGCCCCGTCCGAACAGGCTGAAAAACGACTCTGGTACGTTGCCATGCCCAGAAAAAGCGGCGGACACGGTGCGTGACCACTGGGAACGGTGTGCAACCAAGTTGCAACCGACGGCCCGGCGCGTTCCGCCCTTTCCGGTATCCGGATACCGTCGGGCAAATCAGGAACGACCCCGCCGCATTGTTGATCACCCTCCGTAAATAGGGGGTGGCTTTCCGGTGTCACGAAGAAGGCCGCGCCCCGCGAAAGCGGGACGCGGCCGTACCGGTGCCCGTGCCGACGTTCCAGGTCAAGGGCCTCGGGAACCTGCGGAAACAGCCTCACCGACCGCCGGTAGCACCCGCCGGCGCCGCCCTGCGGTTCACCCCGCCGCCACGTCCGCGGCAACCGGAGAATTGTTCCAATTACGCGCCTCGCCGAGCAGCCCGATCATCCCGGAAACGAGCCGCAGCTGTTCGACGCCCCGGATGTCCGCCTCCACCAGCCGCGGCGAGCACACCACCACGGCGAGCGCCTGCGCCCGCGACAGCGCCACGTTGACCCGGTTGCGCGAGAGCAGGAAGTCCAGCCCGCGCGGCAGGTCCACCGCCGACGAGGACGTCATGGTGCTGATCACCACCGGCGCCTCCTGCCCCTGGAACCGGTCCACCGTCCCCACCCGCACCTCGCCGAACCCGCGCCGCTCCAGCTCCCGCTTCACCAGCCGCACCTGCAGGGTGTAGGGGGCGACCACGAGCACGTCCGAGCACTCCAGGGGCCGCCTGTCGCCCCCGTCCACCCACTCCCGCCCCACGATCGCCGCGACCAGCTCGCCGACAGCCGCCGCCTCCTCGTCGGACTTGGTGGTGTTGTGCCGGTGGTCGACCTCCCGCACGTACAGCCCCGGCTCGATCCCCACCACCCTCCGCGCGCCAGCGCTCTCGTGCGCGTGCAGCAGCCCCGCGTACGACAGGTTCGACACCGGCAGGCACACCGACGGGTGCATCCGCCGCGTCTGCGCCAGGAAGTAGCCCAGCTCGGGCGGCATCACGTCCGCGTCCCCGATGACGTGCCCGAGCGCCGACGCGTCCGCGCCCGCCGGGTGCGTGCCCTGCACGACCTGCGGCAGCTGCTGCGGATCACCCAGCAGCACCAGGTTCCGCGCGGCCGTGGACACCGCGAGCGCGTCGGCGAGCGCGAACTGCCCGGCCTCGTCCACGATCAGCACGTCGAACGGCTGCTCCCGCATGGCCGCGTTGGAGAACGTCCACGCCGTGCCGCCGACCAGGTGCCCGCCGCCCTGGTCCTCGCGCCAGCGCAGCAGCGCCGGGTTGTTCTTCGTCTGCTCCCACAGGCAGTCCTTCACCGGCTGCCCCTTGGGGTTCTTGGCCGCCGGTATCGGCACCCCCAGCTCCCGCCCGGCCTTGATGGCGGCGGTGAGCACGTTCTCCACGGCCTTGTGGCTGTTGGACGTCACCCCGACGCTGCGCCCGCCCGCGATCAGGTGCGCGATCAGCCGCCCCGCCAGGTACGTCTTGCCCGCGCCGGGCGGCCCCTGCACCGCCAGCACCGACCCGGCCAGCGCGTCCACCGCCCCGATGACGTCCGCGATCACGTCACCCGACTGCGGCAGCGCGTCCGTCCTGAGCCGGGGCGCGAGCCGCCGGGCCAGGTCGACGCCGGGGTGCGCGGGCAGCTCGGGCAGGTGCTCCACCACCAGCCGCGCCAGCTCGTACACCGCCTCGTCCTTGGGCGCGGGCCGCACCGGCGACCCCGGCAGCACCGCCACCGGGTTCCCGCCCCCGGCCTCGTCGGGGGAAGCGCTCTCCAGCAGCACCACCTCGTCGGCGGACTCGAACAGCACCTCGGCGTCGCGGGTCTCGCTGTCCGGCGTGCCGGGGTAGAGCAGCCGCACCTTCTCGCCCTTGCTGAACGGGTGCGGCCGGTCCGGGTCGCAGCGCACCCGCACCTCCCGCTTGGCCTTCTTCACCCGCCCCGAGGGCTGCACCCAGTCGTCCGCCCGCACCGACACCGCGACCGCGCACGAGCTGTCCGACTCCAGCTCCGACAGCGGGGCCGCGAGCTGCCGGAAGAAGTCCCACCACGCCGGGTTCGTCTCCCGCCGGTGGTACCCGACCGCCGCCGCCAGCAGCGCCCGCGCCCGCTCGTCGTCGGTGAAGTCGGCCGGGTTGTCCGGCAGGCCCTCGATCAGCGGGTCCACCACGGCGGCGATCCGCTCCGCCCGCTCGGCCCGCCGCTGCTGGGCGATCTCGTCCTCGATCTCCTCGTACAGCGACTGCTCGGCCGCGCGCGGCTCGATCCCCGCCTCCTCCCGCACCTGGAGCAGGAACCGGTACAGCCGCAGCGTCGACACGCAGTCGTAGGCGTTGTACTCGGCGATCCCGTCCAGCACCTCCTCGGCGCGCCCGGTGTCGCCCATCGAGGTCAGCACCAGGTACTCCTCGTACGCCTCGATGCTCGACACCGCGTTCTTGACGTCGCCCGAGCGGGCCTCGGGCATGTAGAGCGGCTCCAGGTACTTGATCGAGTACGACCGCTGCGACACCCGCAACGCCTTGCGCACCACCGCGTACAGGTCCACCAGCGCGTTCGACCGCAGCAGGTGGTCGACCTCCTCCTCGCGCGTGCCGTGCAGCGCGGCGAGCCGCTTGAGCGCGCTCACCTCGTAGGGCGCGTAGTGGTAGACGTGCGCGTCGGGGTGCTCGGCCAACCGCGAGGTCGCCAGGTCGACCAGGCGCTCGAACGCGGCCTTCTCCTGCGGCCGGGTGTGCGCCCAGAACGGGGTGAACACCTCCTCGTGCGTGACCACGCCGAACAGGTACTCCAGGCCCTCGCCCGCGAGCGCGTACGGGTCGCCCTCCATGTCGAAGAACAGGTCGCCGGGACTGGGCTGGGGGAGCGACGCGAGCGCGTCCGGCACCACGACCTCGTAGGCGACCTTGCCGACCGGGTTGTCGCGGGTGCGCGAGGTGTCCTGGATGACCTGCAGCGCGGCCTGCGCGCGCAACCCGGCGAACGTCCCCTGCGACATGGTCGTGGGCCGCTCGGTGTTGGTGGCGTTCGCGAGCGCGTCGATGGTGTCCAGCCCGGCGGAGGCGAGCTTGCGCCGCTGGTCGGTCCGGATGCCCGCCACCAGCGACAGGTCGCGGGAGCGCTCGCGCCCGTCGGCGCAGTGCGCGGAGAACCGGCAGGTGGCGCACGCGGGCCGCTCGTCGTCCCACAGCCTCGCCGGGAGCGCGGGCGGCGCGGCGAGGGTGGCGCGCAGCCGGGCCCGCAGGTCGGCGACGATCGGCAGGAAGTCGGAGACCCGGAACGTCCTGGTGGTGTTGTCCCCCAGCAGCAGGTGAGCCTTCGGGCCCGCCTGGTCGCCGAGCGCCGCCGAGTACGCGGTCAGCTGCACGACCGCGGCGGGCGTGGGGTGCCGGGCGAGCTTGGCGTCGTGCGGCTCGTACCCCTCCCCGGTCAGCACGAGGAAGTCCGCCCGCCCGTGGAAGTCCCCGTCGTAGAAGACACCCTGGTAGATCACCGGGACCCGGCGCGCGATGGCGTCCCTGGTCAGCGCGGCGGCCTCCACCAGCGCCTCGTGCACCGGGGCGGGCTGCGGCACCTCGAAGACCTCGCCCGCGGCCAGGAACCGCTCCAGCACGGCCTTCTCGTGCGCGAGCCCGTGCCGCGCCGCCAGCAGGTCCTGCGGGGGAGCGGGCTGCGGGGCGTCGGGCACGCCCTTGGTCAGCGCGGTGGTCAGACGGGAGCGGTGCTCGCACTCCAGCAGGTCGACCAAGTCACCCGGTGAGTGGACGTGCCTGCCGTTGGCGCTGAACATGCACCGCAGTATCTCCACCCGGCTGACCCGATCGGTGGAGGGGGCACGGCGTTTTGCCCACCGGCCCCCGCCGACCCGACCGGTCCGTCACCACGAATAGGGGCCGTAGTCCTTCAGGAAGCACCCGTACAGGTCCTCGCCCGCCTCGCCGCGCACCACCGGGTCGTACACCCGCGCGGCCCCGTCGACCAGGTCCAGCGGCGCGTGGAAGCCCTCCTCGGCCATGCGCAGCTTCGTGAAGTGCGGGCGCTCGTCGGTGATCCACCCGGTGTCCACCGAGGTCATCAGGATGCCGTCCTCGAACACGTCCGCCGCGCTGGTGCGCGTCAGCATGTTCAGCGCCGCCTTGGCCATGTTCGTGTGCGGGTGCCCGGCGCCCTTGTACCCGCGCCCGAACACCCCCTCCATGGCCGACACGTTCACCACGTACTTGCGCCGCGCCTTCGACGCGGCCATGGCCGGGCGCAGCCGCGACACCAGGATGAAGGGCGCGGTGCTGTTGCACAGCTGCACCTCCAGCAGCTCGACGGGGTCGACCTCGCCCACCGTCTGCACCCAGCTGTTGCTCTCCGCCACGTCCGGCACCAGGCCGCCCGCGTCGATCAGCGACGACCCGGCCACCAGCGCCAGCGCCGTCACGTCCACCCCGGCGCCACCCGGCAGGCCGCCGGTCAGCGCGGGCGGGTGCGCGGCCGAGCTGTGCCCGAAGCTCACCAGCTCCGGCAGCGGCCCGGACGGCAGCGGGTCGGACTCGGCCGCGACCAGCGGCGCGTACGCCCCCGGCGAGCGCCGCACGGTCTGCGCCGCGTTGTTGATCAGGATGTCCAGCGGTCCGGCCGCCGCCACCGAGTCGGCCAGCGCCACCACCTGCGCCGGGTCGCGCAGGTCGATCCCGACCACGCGCAGCCGGTGCAGCCAGTCCCCGCTGTCGGGCATCGACGCGAAGCGCCGGACCGCGTCGTGCGGGAACCGCGTGGTGATCGTGGTGTGCGCGCCGTCCCGCAGCAGCCGCAGCGCGATGTACATCCCGATCTTGGCCCGCCCGCCGGTGAGCAGCGCCCGCCGCCCCGTCAGGTCGGTCCTGGCGTCCCGCTTCGACCGGTTCAGCGCCGCGCACCTCGGGCAGAGCTGGTGGTAGAAGGCGTCCACCTGGGTGTAGCGCTGCTTGCAGATGTAGCACGGCCGCGCCTTGCGGAAGGTCCCCGCCGACTCGCCCGGCTCGGGCTCGCGCAGCAGGATGCCCGCGGTCTCGTCGTCGATCCGCGTGGGCGACCCGGTCGCGGTGGCCGCGATCACCGAGTTGTCGGCGTCCAGCACCTCCCGCCGCCGGGCCGTCTTCCGGTTCTTGCGCACCTGCTTGTAGATGCGGGAGGTCGCGCGCCGGAGCGCGATCGTGTCCGGGTGCTCGGGCGGCAGGTCGTCGACCTGCGCCAGCACCCGCAGCGCGATCTCCATCTCGGCCGGGTCGATGCCGGGCACTGCTGCTGGTTCCACCGGCGGTACTTCGGCGGGGGAGCCCCCGGCCTGCGCCTGTTCGGACGTGCTCATCGCCGTGGAACTCTACCTGGGGAGAAATTGCCCCCTGACGGGTGAATTTCGCAGTCGCCCCCGCTAGGGTCCCCGGCATGTCTCCTGCGGCTGGCGGTCCCAGGGTGCGGCGGTTGGCCCACCCGGACGCCGACATCAGGGCCCGAGCGCTCGGACTCCCACGGGGACGTCCGGTCGTCGCGCTGCTCGGCAGCCCCGAACCCCTAGATCCCGAGCTGTCCGCCACCGTCCTGCCGGTGCTGCGGACCGTCCTGTCCGAAGCCCGCCGAGCGGGCGCCGTGGTCCTCACCACCGGCGCCGACCTGGGCGTGGCGCACCTGGCCGGCCTGGCGTCCGAGGCGCTCGACGCCGCGCCGAGGCTGGTGGGCATCGCCCCCGGCCGCCTGGTCGCGGCCGACGACGCCGAACCCCGCCCCGGCGAGCTGCCGCTGAACCAGCGCCACGACACGGCCGTCCTGGTCCCCGGCTCCCGCTGGGGCGACGAGGTCCCGGCGCTGCTGCGCGTGGTCGACGCGGTCGCCCGCAAGCGGCCCGCCCTGGTGGTCCTGCTCGGCGGCGACGAGGGCGCCCGCGCGGCGCTGGTGGAGCACCTCGGCCACGACCGCCCCCTGCTGCTGCTCGCGGGCACCGGCGGGCTGGCCGACGAGCTGGTGTCCGGCGCGCTCGCCGACGAGGACGTCGGCGTGCTCGCCCGAGCGGGCCAGGTCGCCGTCGTGCACGTGGACGAGGGCCCGGAGCGGGTGCTCGCGGTGCTGCGCGGCGTGCTCGGCTCGAAGGCGGGAACCCCGCTGCGCGCCGACGCGCCCGCGCTCGCCCTGTGGCCCCGGCTGCGCTTCCGCGCCCCCGACGCGCGCCCCGTCGTCGACCCCGGCTTCGTGCTCGACTACCCCCTGCTGGCCGACGCGATCCACGAGGCGAACGAGATCATCGCGCCCGCCCTGCACGAGTGCGAGGTGGAGTCGCTGCGGACGCGCGAGCGCGGCAGGCTGCTGGCCTCGGCGGCGATCCTCGCCGGTTTCGCGACCACCTCGTTCGCCGCGCTCCAGGTGTGGCTGCGGGACGTGCCGTGGCCGGGCGTGCTCGTCGCGGTGGCGGGCGCGGCTGCCGCCGTGCTGGCCGTGGTCTCGCGCGGCGCGGACGACGTCGAGTTCCGCTCGCGCGCCGAGCTGCTGCGGGCGCTGTACTTCGACCACCTGTCCACGCCACCGCCGAAGAACGAGGCGGAGCGGGAGGAGCGGGTCCGCGCGCTGGTCACGGCCGTCGCGCGGCACCGCCACGAGCCGGTGGGCGCGGCGTGAGCGGCGACGGCATCACCGACCGCCTCGGCGGCGGGGACCAGGCGAAGAAGAAGGGCAGGCCGCTCC
>NZ_JBQGCX010000240.1:0-9618 GCF_052038725.1 Actinosynnema sp. | reverse complement strand
CCCAGCACCCCCGCGCCCGCAGGCGACAGCACCCGCCCCGGCACGTCCGGGTCGCAGCCCACCCGCGCCAGCCGCGCCCGGATCGACCACGCCGACCGCCCCATCCCGCGCGCCACCACCCGCACCAGCTCGGCCGCCGTCGTGCCCGGTTCCGCCTCAAGCCACGCCGCGCGCAGCTCCCCGTCCAGCTCCCCGCTCCACGGCTGGTTCGCGTTCGCAGGCCGCTCCCGCCCGGTCGGCCCCCGAGCCCCCAGCCGCCCCAACGCCCCCAGCACCTGCCCGAGCAGCCTGCCCACGGCCACCCCCGCGTCAGCGGGCAGCCGCAGCGCCCCCTCCGCCACCTGCGCCCCCGAGGTGTCCACCCCGGTCAGCTCCACCACCAGGTCCGGATCGGCCGAGGCCACCACCCGGTAGCTCGTCGTGCCCAGCAGAACAGTGCTCTCGTACGTCGCTGTCGTCATGTCGACGACGCTAGGGGCGACCCCCGACAAAAACCGGGCCGGTCACGGGCAGAGCGGGCAGAAGTCACCCGGTCGAGCGACGCCGGTCAGCGCCCCGCGCACCTGCTCGGCCACCGCCCTCGCCAGCGGCGGCGGCACCGCGTTGCCGATCTGCCGCGCCACCTCGCCCGTCGTCCCGCACCACTGGAACCCGTCCGGGAACCCCTGCAGCCGCGCCGCCTCCAGGTGCGTGATCGGCCGGTCCACCCGGTGCCCGTCCTCGCCCGGCTCCCACTGCGGGTGCAGGTACTGCCCCTTCTCGGGCTTGTAGAACTCGGTCCGGATGGTCAGCGACGGCTCGTCCCACCGCATCCGCCCCATCACGTCCGTCGTCCCGGTCTTCTTCTCCCGCCAGCACCTCGGCAGCAGCTCGTCCGGCAGGTCGAACCGCCCGCCGCCCGGCGGCACGTGCCGGTACCGCAGCAGCGACAGCGGCGTCGGGTTCCGCCCGATGTGCAGGTCCGCGCTCGTGAACCGCCCCGGCACCGACCGCCCGAAGAACTCCGCCGCCGCCCTGGGCAGCGCGGTCGACGCGGGCACCTCCGGCAACCCGGTCAGCACGTCCCGCACCGCGTGCCACGACTCGCGCGCGTGCGTGGGCACGGGCAGCTCCACCTTCCCGACCCGCGACCCGATCACGATCGCCCGCCGCCTCCGCTGGGGCACCCCGAAGTCGGCCGCCAGCAGCACCCCCGCCGACAGCTCGTACCCCTCGGTCTCGGCCTGGAGCAGCGCGAACTCGGTCGACGCCAGGAACCGCCCCACGTTCTCGATCACGAACACCGACGGCCGCGCCGCCCGCACCACCCGCAGGTACTCCCGCCACAGCGAGTTCCGGGGGTCGTTCACGTCCCGCGAGCCCAGCGTCGAGAACCCCTGGCACGGCGGCCCGCCCACCACGACGTCGACCCGCGGCACCGCCGAGTCCGGCACCGCCGCGATGTCGGCCCACCGCACGTGGTCCTCGCCGAAGTTCGCCGCGTACGTCGACGCCGCGTGCAGGTCGTGCTCCACCGCCATGACCGGCTCGAACCCCGCCGAGGTGAAACCGGAGGTCATGCCGCCGCACCCGGCGAACAGGTCGATCATGGACAGCACACCGGTCAGGCTAGCCGAGACCGCGCCGCCCCAAGACCGCCTCCCGCACCCGCTCCGCCGCCACCGCCGGGTCCTCGTGCTCCCACACCCGCACCGCCGCCCACCCGGCCTCGGCCAGCACCAGGTCCGTGTTCGCGTCCCGCGCCCGGTTCGCCTCGATCTTGGCCCGCCAGAACTCGCCGTTCCGCTTCGGCCAGGTGCCGTGCTCGGGGCAGCCGTGCCAGAAGCAGCCGTCCACGAACACCGCCACGCGCGTCGGCCCGAACACCACGTCCGCCTCGCGCCGCACGCCCCTCACCGGCCGCCGGTGCACCCGGTACCGCAGGCCCAGCCGGTGCAGCTCCCGGCGCAGCGCCACCTCGATCCCGGTGTCGCGCGAGCGCTGCCTGCTCATCCTGGCGCGGACGTCGTCCGTGGTCTCCAGCTCCGGCACCCGACCATGCTCCCGCACCGGCGAGGCGCACGTCACGGGGAGGGGAGCGTCACCGCCCGGCGTCCAGGTCCGCGCGGGCCGCCGCGTCCCACCCGGCGTCCCACCCGGCCGCGCTGCGCACCACCGTCGTCTTCGACACGGTCCGCGCGAACAGCCGCCCGAACAGCGTGTCCACCTCCTTGCGCCGCTGCGCCAGCACCGGCAGCAACCGGTCGTCCGACACCTCGTTCACCGCCCGCAGCCGCTCCCCGACCCGCTGCGCGTACGCCAGCAGGAACGACTTGCGGAACCCCAGCGACCGCTCCTCCGACGCCTTCCCGGCCCGCTCGCCCGCCGCGACCATCGCGCGCGTGGCCTGCACCAGCAGCGACCGCGACAGCAGCTCCACGATCTCCAGGTCCACCTCGGCGCCCACCAGCGCCACGAACCCCAGGTCGGCGTGCACGACCGCGCGCGCCCGGTTCGCCTCGGCGACCACGTGCACCACCTGGGCCTTGCCGTCGAAGTACTTCCGGTCCAGCCACAACCGCCGCGACCCGGCCGACGGCTCCTCGTCCGGCATCCGCTCCAGCGCGTGCCGGGTCACCAGCTCCTGCGCCTTCGCCGACAGCGCCTCCGCCTCCTCGGGGAACGCGGTCGACTCTGCCTTGGCCAGCAGCCCGCGCACCCGCTTGAGCACGCGCGCGTCCACGCCCCGGTGCTCCAGCCCGGCCAGCGGCGACCCCGGCGGCGGCGCGATCGCGGGCAGCGGCGGCAGCCCGACCAGGCTCGCGAGCACGCCCACCGCCACCTCCACGGCGTCGTCGCGCAGCTCGATGTGCCTGGCGGCCCACTGGTCCAGGTGCGGCAGCTCCGGGTCCCACCAGACCCGCGCGTCCAGCTCCGCCAGCTGCTCGCGCCACAGCGGCGGCAGCGCGCCCAGCCGCTCGGACTCGGCGGCCAGCACGTCCACCAGGTACGCCACCGCCCGCGCGTCCCCGGCCCTGCCCACGACCTCGCGCACGTCGCCCGGCGTCCAGCCGCGCTCCCACAGCGGGTCCAGGGCGTCCCGCAGCGCGGCGCGCACGGCGCCGTCCACCTCGGCCGGTGACAGGTGTGAGGTGCGCGGCAGGCGCGCCCTCCGGTTGGTGGCGGCCCGCCACACCGCCTCGCGCAGTGACTCCACGAGCGGCCATTGTCCCCGTTCGGGTGCGGTGTCGCGCCGGCCGGTGCGGGGTGGCGCGCCCCGTGCCAGCCTCAGCCTGTGAGCCGCGACACGATGACCACGTCGCGGCGCCCGGCCCTGGTGGTGAGCCGTCCACAGGGGACACCCCTGACCCCGGCGCAGCGCAGGGTGGTGCGCCGCTGCCGGGACCTGCCCGGCCTGGCCGACCCGCTGGAGGCCGAGCTGACGCTGAGCAGCGCGGTGGCGGACTGCGCGGTCGACGACGAGTTCTGGGCCGGGCTGGTCGAGCACGCCGTCGCCCGTTCGGGGCCGCGCTCCGACGCTCTTCTGGGGGTGCTGGCCGCCGCGGTCACCGGGCGGCCGGGGCAGTGGGCCAGGAGCGCGGTGCGCCCGGCGGGCCCGCCGCTCAAGGTCGGCGGTTCGTGGACGTGCGACCGCACCATCGACGCCGGTTACCTCGCGGTGCTCTGCGCCTACCGGTTCGGTGACCTGGAGCACGCCCTCGTGTTCCTGATAGACGAATTGGCGGGCAGCGTCGTGCGAAAGGCGTTCGTCACGCGGCAGGTGGCCAGGACCTTGGCCGAACTGGGCGGGCAGGGACCGCTGGCGCCGCTGGGCTCGGAAGCCGCGCACTGGCTGCTGGCGAAAGCCTACGAACGGCTCGACCGACGCGCTGACCTGCGAGTCGACCCCGATGTCGGCCTGACCAGGCTGATGGTGAGGAGACGGATAGCGCTGGCCTTCGGCTGAACGCAGAAATGGGGCCTTCGATTTCTCGAAGGCCCCATTTCTGGAGTGCGCCGCCAGGGACTCGAACCCCGAACCCGCTGATTAAGAGTCAGCTGCTCTGCCAGTTGAGCTAGCGGCGCTCAGACGGTCTTGCTTTCTTGCTTTGTTCTTGCTCCGTCCGACATGGAGAACATTAGCACAGCATCTGCCGCAGTTCCCAATCGCCTGGTCAGGCCGGGTTTGGCGGCACCGGACGGCGCGGTCGGGCGCCGGTAACGATCCAGCATCTCCGGCAACGGGGGCAACCCCTATGACGTCCCCTATGCAGGGGACGCTGAACAGGGCGGACGTAGCTACGTTCGGTGTTCGGAATAGCACGGAAACGGACGGGGCAGGGGATGGGCAAGTCGCGCAAGCGGGGGGCGCTGGGAATCGCTGTGCTCGGGGTCGTCGCGACCCTGCTCACAGCGTGTTCGAGCGGTGCGGGCGATTCGGCGGGCAACGGGAGCGACACGACGCCGGTGGCGGCGCAGTCCTCCGAACCCGCCAAGCCGGTGTCGCTCAGCCTCGGGCCCGCCGACCGGACGGCGGACGTCGCACCGGGACTCCCGGTCGTGGCGACCGCCACCGACGGCAAGATCACCGAGGCCGTGCTGACCAACGCGGAGGGCAAGACCGTCGCCGGTCAGCTCTCGGCCGACGGCGCGCAGTGGGTCAACACCGAGGCGCTCGGCTACCAGAAGCAGTACACGCTCTCGGTCACCGGCCGGGGAGCGGACGGCAAGCCGGTCACGCAGACCTCCAGCTTCACCACCGTGAAGCCGAGGACGCAGACCTTCCTGTCGGTGAACCCGATGGACGGCACCACTGTCGGCATCGGCCAGCCGCTGGCGTTCTACTTCGACGAGCCGATCGCGGACAAGGCCGCCGCCGAGGCCATGATCTCCATCACCACGGAGCCCGCGGTCGACGGCGCGTTCTACTGGTTCAAGGACGACGAGGTGCACTGGCGCCCGCAGAACTACTGGGCGGCGGGCACCAAGGTCACCATCGACGCCAAGGTCTACGGCAAGCACCTGGGCAACGGCGTGTACGGCGAGAAGGACCGCCGCATCCAGACCACCATCGGCGACGCGGTGGTCCACGAGGCGGACGGCCAGAGCCACCAGGTCGTCACCAAGATCAACGGTCAGGTCGCGCGCACCATGCCCACCTCCATGGGCAACGCGGCCAACACCACCCCGGTCGGCACCTACGTGCTGACCGAGAAGCACGCCAGCATGGTCATGGACTCGCGCACGTACGGCCTCGCGCTGGACGCGGGCGGCTACGTCACCCCGGTCCAGTGGGCGACGCGCATGTCCAACAGCGGCATCTTCTTCCACGGAGCCCCGTGGTCGGTCGGCGACCAGGGCGTCCGCAACGTCAGCCACGGCTGCCTGAACCTGTCGCTCGAGAACGCGAAGTGGGTCTACGACCTGTCGAAGCCCGGCGACATCGTGATCGTCACCAACTCGGGCGGCCCGCGCCTGGAGTCCTGGGACGGCTTCGGCGACTGGCAGGTGCCGTGGGAGGAGTGGGTGAAGGGCGGCAACAAGTAGTCACCGCCCCAGCCCCTCAGCGGTCCGCGACGCGACCCGCCGCCACTTCCAGGCGGCGGGTCGTTCGCATCGTGGACAGCATCCTGCGGTCGTGGGTGACCAGGAGCAGGGTGCCGGTGAAGCTCTCCAGCGCCGACTCCAGCTGCTCGATCGCGGGCAGGTCGAGGTGGTTCGTCGGCTCGTCCAGCACCAGCAGGTTCACCCCGCGCGCCTGGAGCAGCGCCAGCGCCGCGCGGGTGCGCTCGCCCGGTGACAGCGACGCGGCCGGTCGCAGCACGTGGTCCGCCTTCAGGCCGAACTTCGCCAGCAGCGTGCGCACCTCCGCCGACGGCAGGTCGGGCACCTCGGCGCCGAACGCGTCGGCCAGCGGCAGCTCGCCCAGGAACAGCCCGCGCGCCTGGTCGACCTCGCCGACCACCACGCCCGGCCCCAGCGACGCCGAGCCCTCGGCCAGCTCGACCCGGCCCAGCAGCGCGGCCAGCAGCGTCGACTTGCCCGCGCCGTTCGCCCCGGTGATCGCGACCCGGTCCGCCCAGTCCACCTGCAGGTCGACCGGCCCGAGCGTGAAGCCGCCGCGCCGCACGACCGCGCCGCGCAGCACCGCCACGACCGCGCCCGAGCGCGGGGCCGCGGCGATCTCCATCCGCAGCTCCCACTCCTTGCGGGGCTCCTCGACCACGTCCAGCCGCTCGATCAGCCGCTCGGTCTGCCTGGCCTTCGCGGCCTGCTTCTCGGTCGACTCGGAGCGGAACTTGCGGCCGACCTTGTCGTTGTCGTTGGACTTGCGCCGGGCGTTCTTGACGCCCTTCTCCATCCACGCGCGCTGCGTCCTGGCCCGCTCCTCCAGGTCCGAGCGCTTGTCCGCGTACTCCTCGTAGTCCTCGCGCGCGTGCCGCCGGGCGATCTCGCGCTCCTCCAGGTACGACTCGTACCCGCCGCCGTAGGACCGCACCCGGCCCTGCGCCAGGTCCAGCTCCACCACCCGCGTCACGGTGCGCGCCAGGAACTCCCGGTCGTGCGACACCAGCACCGCGCCCGCCCGCAACCCTGTGACGAACGCCTCGAGGCGCTCCAGCCCGTCCAGGTCCAGGTCGTTGGTCGGCTCGTCGAGCAGGAACACGTCGTACCGGCTCAGCAGCAGCGACGCCATGCCCGCCCGCGCCGCCTGCCCGCCGGACAGCGAGGTCATCGGCTGGTCCAGGTCCACGCCCAGCCCCAGCTCGGCGGCGACCTCCTCGGACCGCTCGGCCAGGTCCGCCCCGCCGAGCGCGAGCCACCGCTCCAGCGCCTCCGAGTAGCCCTCGTCCAGGCCCTGCGACAGCAGTTCGGTCAACCGGTCCAGCTCCGCCTGGGCGTGCGCGACCCCGGTGCGGCGCGCCAGGAAGTCCCGCACCGCCTCATCCGGACGCCGCTCGGGCTCCTGCGGCAGGTGCCCGACCGTCGCGGACGCGGGGGAGAGGCGGATCACACCGGACTCGGCCGGGACGAGGCCCGCCAGGGTGCGCAGGAGCGTCGACTTGCCCGCGCCGTTCACCCCGACCAGACCGACCACGTCCCCCGGCGCGACCACCAGGTCCAGACCGGAGAACAGCACGCGGTCGCCGTGCCCGGCGGCCAGGTCCTTGGCGACGAGAGTGGCGCTCATCGGCGAAAACCCCTCAAGACGTGGGAAACGCCCCCCGACCTTGTGGTCGAGGGGCGTTCTCTCGGGGTGAGTGACGGGACTTGAACCCGCGACACCTGGGATCACAACCCAGTGCTCTACCGACTGAGCTACACCCACCATCACCGGGCTGGCCCGGCGGATGAAGCATACAGTGCCACACCGCCAAGCCTGAAATCGCCCCTATTTCACGCGGTCGGCGGGCGTCACGCCGTCCGCCGCGAGCAGCTCGGCGGCCACCGACTGCGCCTGCTCCGAGGTCGGGCCGGGCTGCGGCACGAACGCGGTGCGGCGGTAGTAGGCCAGCTCCCGGATGGACTCCTCGATGTCCGCGAGCGCCCGGTGCGCCAGGCCCTTGCCGGGCTGCGCGAAGTAGATGCGCGGGTACCAGCGCCTGCACAGCTCCTTGATGGACGACACGTCGACCATCCGGTAGTGCAGGTGCGCGTCCAGCTCCGGCATGTCGCGGGCGATGAAGCCCCGGTCCGTCGCGATCGAGTTGCCCGCCAGCGGCGCGGTGCGCGCGTCGGGCACCCACTCGCGGATGTAGGCGAGCACCAGCGCCTCGGCCTCGGCGAGCGTCGTCGTCGAGCGCCGGACCTCCTCCGTGAGGCCGGACTTGGCGTGCATCTTCACGACCACTTCCGGCATCGCGGCGAGCGCCTCGTCGTCGGCGTGGATGACCACGTCGACGCCCTCGCCGAGGACGTTCAGCTCCGCGTCGGTCACCAGCGCCGCGATCTCGATCAGGGCGTCGGAGCCCAGGTCCAGGCCGGTCATCTCGCAGTCGATCCACACCAGGCGATCCATCACCCCCCGAAGCCTAGTCGCCGGGGCCCGAGCGGACCGCCCGCTCGGGCGGGCGTCCACCTTGCGATTCCGTCACGCGCGGCAGGCGCGCCGGGTGATCGCGTCACGCGGGCGTGGGCGCGTCGCGCGGGCTCGGGGGCGCGACCGCCTTCCGCCGCACCGCCAGCGACAGCCCCGCGGCGGCCACCGAGAGCAGCCCGGCGGCGTACCAGGCGGGCGCGTAGTCGCCGAAGCCGTCGCGGACCAGGCCCGCGGCGGTCGCGGCGAGCGCGGCGCCGACCTGGTGCGAGGCGAACACCCAGCCGAACACCACGGCCCCGGACGCGCCGAACACCTCGCGGCACAGCGCCACGGTCGGCGGCACGGTGGCCACCCAGTCCAGCCCGTAGAAGACGATGAACACCAGCATGGACGGTTCCACGGAGTGGTGGAACAGCTGCGGCAGCAGCAGGAGCGACAGGCCGCGCAGCGCGTAGTAGGCGGTGAGCAGCAGGCGCGGGTCGACGCGGTCGGTGAGCCAGCCGGACAGCACGGTGCCCACGACGTCGAACACGCCGACCAGCGCGAGCAGCCCGGCGGCCGTGGTGGTGGGCATCCCGTGGTCGTGCGCGGCGGGGATGAAGTGCGTGCCGACCAGGCCGTTCGTGGTGGCCCCGCAGATCGCGAACCCGCCCGCCAGGAACCAGAACGGGCCGGTGCGCGCGGCCGACGCGAGCGCGCCCAGCGCCCGCCGGGCGGCGCCGGTCGTGCGCTCGGGTCGCGGCACCACCTCGGTCCCGCCGTGGGGCGGCACGCCCAGGTCCGCCGGGTACTCGCGCAGGAGCAGCAGCGCCAGCGGCACCACGGCCAGCGCCGCGCCCGACACGACCAGCGACGCCACCCGCCACCCCGAGGACTCGGCGAGCGCGGCCACCACCGGCAGGAACACCAGCTGCCCGGTCGCGCCGCCCGCCGTGAGCACGCCGGTGACCAGGCCCCTGCGCCGCACGAACCACCGGTTGGTGATGGTGGCCACGAACGCCAGCGCCATCGAGCCGGACCCGATGCCGATCATCAGGCCCCAGAAGAGCACCAGGTGCCAGCTCGCGGACGCCAGCGTGGACAGCGCGCTGCCCGCCGCGACCAGCGCCAGCGCGCCCGCCACGACCCGCCGCACGCCCAGCTGCTCCATCAGCGCGGCGGCGAACGGCGCGGTCAGGCCGTAGAGCAGCAGGTTCACCGACACGGCGAACCCGATCGAGCCGGTGGACCAGCCGAACTCGCGCTGAAGCGGCGCGATCAGCGCTCCGGGGGCCGCGCGGAACGCGGCGGCGCCGACGAGCGCGGTGAAGGCGACGGCGGGCCGGTAGCCCGGGACGATCACCGTGTCCGCCCCCGCGAGCGCCTCCAGGCCCGCCTCGGCGTTGATCGAGAAGCCCGCGCTGGTACGGACCACCGGCGCGGGCGCGCAGATCGTCACCCGGAAGGGCACCTCGTCGTAGGAGCCGAACACCTGCGCGGGGATGGCGAGGTCGAGCGGGACGACCGCGTCGAGGGCGAGGACGGCCACACGATGCATCTGGCAGGATCGTAACGAACACTGGCGTTCCTGCCACTCGACGGACCGGCGCCGGAAGGCG
>NZ_JBQGCX010000239.1:0-3566 GCF_052038725.1 Actinosynnema sp. | reverse complement strand
CGGGCCGCGGGCGGCATCCAGGGCGCGGTGGCCGCCACGGCCGAGCGCGCCTGGGCCGACCTCCCCCCGGCCGCGCAGGGGGCCGCGCGCCCGCTGCTGCTGCGCCTGGTGCGGATCGGCGCGGACACCCACGACACCCGGCGCCGCTCCACCCGGCAGGAGCTGGTGGGCCAGGCGGGCGACCCGGCCGCCGCCGAGGAGGCGCTCGAGGTGCTGGCCCGCGCCCGGCTGGTCACCCTCGACGCGGGCTCGGTGGAGATCACCCACGAGGCGCTGATCCAGGCGTGGCCGAGGCTGCGCGACTGGATCGACCAGGACCGGGAGGGCGAGCTGCTGCGGCAGCGGCTGGAGGAGGACGCGGCGGCCTGGGCCGAGCAGGGCCGGGACCCCTCGCTGCTGTACCGGGGCGCGCGGCTGGAGGCGGCCAGGCACTGGGCGGCCAGGCACCGGGCGGACGGCGCGGGCCCGACCGGCGCCACCGGCGACTTCCTCGCGGTGTCCGGCCAGCACCACCGGCGGGCGGTGTGGGCGCTGCGCGGCGGGGTCGCGCTGGTGGTGGTGCTCGCGCTGATCGCCGGGGTCGCGGCCGTGGTGGCGGTGCGCCAGCGCGACGACGCGGTGTTCCGGCAGGTCGTGGCCGAGGCCGACAAGCTGCTCGACCGCGACCCGTCGCTGTCCGCGCAGCTGGCGCTGGTCGCGCGCGGGATGCGGCCGTCCGCGCTCGACCTGGGCACCCGGCTGATCTCCTCCGGCGGCGCGCCGCTGGCCACCCCGCTGACCGGCCACACCGGCGCGGTCTACCTGACCACGTTCTCCCCGGACGGCCGCACCCTGGCCACCGCCAGCTACGACCGCACCGTGCGGCTGTGGGACGTCACCGACCGGGACGCCCCGAAGCCGCTGGGCGAGCCGCTGACCGGGCACGGCGACTGGGTCAGCTCCGCCGTGTTCTCCCCCGACGGCCGCACGCTCGCGTCGGCGGGCAAGGACGGCTCGGTCCGGCTGTGGGACGTCACCGACCGGGCCCGCCCCAGGCGGCTGGGCACCGCGGAGGCCCCAGGCAGGGACACCGTCTACCTGGTCGCGTTCTCCCCGGACGGCCGCACGCTCGCGTCCGCGCACGCCGACCGCGCGGTGCGGCTGTGGGACGTCACCGACCCGAGCGCCCCGCGGCGGGTCGCGGAGCTGGCCGGGCACGGGCAGCAGGTGCGCACCGTGGCCTTCTCCCCCGGCGGGCTGCTGGCCTCCGGCTCGGACGACGCGACCGTGCGCCTGTGGGACGTGTCGGACCCGAGCGCGCCGCGCCAGGTCGGGGCCCCGCTGGGCGGGTTCGACAGCACCGTGCACTCGGTCGCGTTCTCCCCCGACGGCCGCACCCTCGCCGCGGGCAGCGAGGACCGCAGCATCCGGCTGTGGGACGTCACCGACCCGGCCGCCCCCGAGGCGCGCGGCAGGCCGCTGGCGCTGCACCTGGCCCCGGTGTGGTCGGTCGCGTTCTCCCCGGACGGCCGGGTGCTGGCCTCGGGCGCGGCGGACAGCACGGCGCGGCTGTGGAACGTCACCGACCCGGCGCGGGTCCAGCCGCTGGGCAAGCCGCTGGCGGGCCGCAGCGGCACGGTGTTCGCGGTCGGGTTCTCCCCCGACGGCCGCGCGCTGGCCACCGGCAGCCTGGACCCGGTGGTGCGGCTGTGGTCGCTGCCGTCGACGGTGCTGGTCGGGCACGCCGCCCGCACGGTCGGCCCCCGGTTCACCCCGGACGGGCGCGCGCTGCTGACCGGCAGCGAGGACGGCACGGTGCGCGCGTGGGACCTGGCCGGTCCCGGCGGCCCGGACGCGCCCGCCCCGATCGGCGACCGGCGGGACGCGGGCGAGCCGGTGCGGGCGGTGGTGCTGGGCGAGGACGGCCGCACGATGGTCACGGCGGGCCCGAAGGCGGTGCGGCTGTGGGACGTGCGGCCGGGCGCGGAGCCGGAACCGCTGGGCGCGCCGCTGCCGCTGCGCACCCGGTTCAGCTCGCCGCTGGCGCTGCGCGGGAACCTGCTGGTCACCGCGGACGAGGACAACACCGTCCTGCTGTGGGACCTGTCCGACCGGGCGCACCCCAGGCCGCTGGGCGAGCCGCTGACCGGGCACGACGGGTACGTGAACCTCGCGCTGCTCACCTCGGACGGCCGGTTCCTGGTGACCGGCAGCGCCGACAGCCACCTGCGGGTGTGGGACGTGTCGGACCCGGCGCGCCCGAGGGCGGTGGGCCGGTTCCCCGGCCACGACGGCCCGGTGCGGGCGGGCGCGCTGTCCCCGGACGGGCGGGTGCTGGCGACGGCGGGCGACGACAAGCTCGTGCGGCTGTGGGACTTCTCGGACCCGACCGCGCCAAGGCCGCTGGGCGCGCCGCTGGCCGGGCACGAGGAGGCGGTGGTGTCGGTGGTGTTCACCCCCGACGGGCGCACCCTGGCCAGCGGCGGCGAGGACGCGCGGCTGCGGCTGTGGGACACCTCGGCCCCCGCGCTGGCCGGGCCGATCGGCGAGGGCGTGGTCGGGCACGACTCGGCGCTGCGGGACATCTCGGTGAGCCCGGACGGCTCGGTGGTGGCGACCAGCTCGGCCGACGGCACGGTGCGGCTGTGGCACCTGGACGCGGACTGGGCCCGTCGGCGGATCTGCGCGCGGACCGGGGGCGTGCTGACCGAGGACGCCTGGCGGGAGCACGTCCCGCAGCTGGACTACGCGCCCCCGTGCAGGTAGGCGGGACGGCCGGGGCCTGCCGCCCGACCGGTGGATCGGGCACCCGAAGCAGTCGGCGCGGCCATCCGGGTGATCGTTCGCGGGCCCGTGGACTTCCGCCGCGCGGTGACTAGGTTCAGCAGTCATGCGCTTTCTGGCACGGGTCGGGGGACCCCGCGCGGCGGTCGTGGTGCTCACGGCCGTCGCGGGCGTCTACATGGCACTGGTGGCGTTCAACAACGTCACCGACTACGGGTCCAACCACGCGTTCGTGCAGCACGTGTTCGCGATGGACACCACGTTCGGCGCGCCGAGCGCGGCGTGGCGGGCGATCACGAGCCCGGCGCTGGTGACGGTCGCGTACGTGCTGATCATCGCCTGGGAGGCGCTGACGGCGGTGGTGCTGCTGGCGGGGCTGGGGGCGTGGCTGTCCGGCCGGTCGCGGTTGGGGTCGCTGCTGTCCGGGACTGGGTTCGGGATGCAGGTGCTGCTGTTCGGGCTGGGGTTCATCGTGATCGGCGGCGAGTGGTTCCTGATGTGGCAGTCGAAGCAGTGGAACGGGCTGACCCCCGCGCTGCAGAACGTGGTGATCGCCGGGTTCGGGCTGGTGCTGGTGCACGTGGCCGGGCGGGGCGAGCCGGTGGTGGAGCGCGCCGGCGCGGGGCGCGCGGGCTGAACCCGGCGGGCTGAACCCTTCGCGCGCGAGCGCTGCGGAACGACGGCGGAACGACGGCGGAACCCCCTGGTCGCAGGTCAGGGGGTTCCGCCGCGTTCCCGGCGCGGACGGGGGACGGACCCGTCCGCGCCGGTGGTCGGCCCGCGCGCACGCGGGCCGACCGGCT
>NZ_JBQGCX010000238.1:0-3217 GCF_052038725.1 Actinosynnema sp. | reverse complement strand
TGGGCGGTGGTGCCGGACGGGCGGGCGCTCGTGTGGCGGTGGTTCTCGTCCGGAGGTGGGCTGTGGGGTTAGGGGCGGTCTTCGCGCTGTCGCTACCGGGGTTGGCGGTGCTGCTGGTGCTGCTGGCGGCCGGGGAGCTGGTGCTGCGGCGGGTGCGGGCGCGGCGGGGTGGTGGTCCTGGTGGCGCGGTGGTGACCAGGGCCGGGGTGGACCAGTTCGCGACGCTGTTCTCCGGCGGCAAGGAGGTGGAGCTGCGGCAGCAGCAGGTGGAGCTGATGCTGCGCGACGAGGAGGACGACGGCGCTCCGCCGCGCGGGCCGGTGGACCTGGGGTCGGGGCGGGTGCGGCTGGACGGGTTCCGGCCGGAGCGCTGAGCCCGGCCCCGCCCCGGTGGCCTGATCGGGCACCGGGGCGGGGCGGGCCTGCGGACTTGCTCGGGCGCCGGAGTGGCACGGCGGGGCGGGGCGGTGGACCGGCCCTCGTCGGGCCGCCGGTCGTCAGGCCACCGGGCCGGTCGCCGGGGCGTGGCTCGCCGGGCCGCCTGGGCTCAGGTCCAGGAGAGCGGGCCGCGCGTGGACCAGTACTGCTCGGCCGGTTCGACGAGTTCGTCGAGGGCGTCGGCGGGCACGTCCAGGGCGGTGGCGCGCAGGTTGGCGTGCAGCTGGTCGGTGCTCGCGGCGCCGGACAGGACCACGTCGGCCCACGGCTGGGCCGCGACGAGGGCGAGCGCGACGGCGTCCGGGGTCGCGTCGAGCTCGCGCGCCAGATCCTGCAGCGCGGCCGGCGGTCGGACGGCGAGGCGGCCGTTGGCCACGCCCTCCTTGACGTACACCTCGAAGCCCGCCGCCGACGCCTCGGCCAGGGCCTGGCCCGCCGAGCGCTCCAGGGCGTTCCAGGTGGACTGCACGACGGTGAACAGCGGCTGCCCGTCGACCTCCAGGGCGAGCGCGCGGCGGACGGTGTCGGCCTGGCGCGGGCCGGTGGTGGAGAAGCCGACCCGCACGTCCCGCGCGCGCAGGGCGCCGAGGGCGTCGAGCAGGGCCGGGTCGTCGAACAGCGGGCTGTCCACCGTGAGCGAGTGCACCAGGTAGCGGGAGGGCTCGATCAGGGCCGAGGTCTCCTCCCACTGCCGGGTGAAGCGCGACAGCGAGTGCTCCTTGACCTCGTGCACGTCGGCGTCGGCGCGCCAGTCGGCGACGTACGCGTACCCCCACTTGCTGGAGACGACCACGTCGTCGTGCCCGCGCTCGGCGAGCCACTCGGACAGGAAGCGCTCGGCCAGGCCGTAGGAGCGGGCGGCGTCGACCCGGCGCACCCCGGCGGCGTGCGCGGCGTCGAGGACGGCGTGGCAGGCGGCGCGCATGGAGTCGACGTCCCTGGTGGCGGGGAGCGCGCCGTCGCGGCCGAGGTTGATGTAGGCGGGCCTGCCCAGCGCGGCGAGACCAAGGGCGAATTCGGACACGACCGCCACCGTAGCCGCGCGCGCCGGGCGGCAGGCCGTCAGGCGTCGCGGCGCAGCAGCACCACCGCGCCCGCCCCCAGCGCGAGGACCGCGTGCAGCGCCACCGCCAGCCCCGCGCCCCACGGGGACAGCAGCGGGTCGGGTTGGGTGCCCGCGAGCTGGGGGGCCAGCGCGGCCAGGCTGGTGCCGTAGACGTGCTCATTCCCCGGCGCGGGCAGCAGCAGGGACGCGGTCGGGATGACGAACTGGAGCACCGACAGGGTGGTCAGCGCGCCCGCGCTGGAGCGCACGGCGAAGCCGAGGCCGAGGCCGACCAGCGCCGACACCGCCATGACCAGCGCGTTCGCCAGCACCGTCGGCCACGCGTCGGACAGCTCGGGGAACGCCGCGATCGGCGCGGGCCGGTCCCCGGTGATCCACTCCCCCAGCCCGGTCGCGGCCACCGACAGCAGCAGCGCGAGGGCGGTCGCGGTCGCGGCCACCACCGCCGTCTTCGCCGCCAGGAACGCGCCCCTGCGCGGCACGGCCACCAGCGCCGGGCGGATCATGCCGCCGCCGTGCTCGGCGGTGATGGCCAGCGCGCCCAGCACGCCCAGGCAGAACTGGCCGATGGGGACCACCGGCAGCGCCGGGTCGGCGGCCTCGAACCGCAGCCGCACCTCGGGCGAGGCGTGGTCCCAGTCGGCGGTCATCAGGTAGGCGATCGCGGCGCCCCCCAGCAGGGCCGCGGCGAGCACGGCGAGCAGCACCGCCGTGGAGCGGACCGTGCGGAGCTTGAGCCACTCGGACGACAGCAGCGCGGTCACGCCGCCACCCCCTCGGCGCGGTGCCGCACGACGGACTCGGTCAGCTCCAGGTACGCCTCCTCCAGGGACGCGCCGCGCGGCGTCAGCTCGTGCAGCAGCACCCCCTCGGCGTGCGCGATCCCGGCGACGGCGGGCGCGTCCAGCCCGCGCACCACCCACCGCTCCCCCTCGGCGACGACCTCGCCGCCCGCCCGCTCCAGCGCCGCCCCCAGCCCGCCGGGCTCCGGGGCGCGCACCAGCACCTCGCGCCGCGCCCGGCCCACCAGCTCCGACACCGGCCCCTCCAGCACCAGCCTGCCCCGCCCGACCACGACCACCCGGTCCGCGGTCAGCGCCATCTCGCCCATCAGGTGGCTCGACACCAGCACCGCCCTGCCCTCCGCCGCCAAGCCCCGCATCAGCCCCCGGATCCAGCGGATGCCCTCCGGGTCGAGCCCGTTCACCGGCTCGTCGAACAGCAGCACCTCCGGGTCCCCGAGCAGCGCCGCCGCGACGCCCAGCCGCTGCCGCATACCCAGCGACAGCGCGCCCACCCGCCTGCCCGCCACCGAGCCCAGCCCGACCCGCTCCAGCAGCTCGTCCACCCTGCGGTCGCCGATGCCGTTGCTCCTGGCCAGCACGCGCAGGTGGTCGCGGGCCGCGCGGCCGGGGTGGGCGTCACCGGCGTCGAGCAGCGCGCCCACCCGGTGCAGCGGCCGGGGCAGGTCGGCGTACCGGCTGCCGCCGATCAGCGCCTCGCCCGAGGTGGGGCGGTCAAGGCCCAGGACCACGCGCATGGTGGTGGACTTGCCCGCGCCGTTCGGGCCGAGGAACCCGGTCACCAGGCCGGGCGGCACGGTGAAGCTCAGGCCGTCGACCGCTCTCGTCGCGCCGTAGCGCTTGGTCAGCTCACGCACTTCGATCACCGGCACAGCCAATCGCCCGGAGCACCCCCGGCGGATCGGACCAC
>NZ_JBQGCX010000237.1:0-6939 GCF_052038725.1 Actinosynnema sp. | reverse complement strand
GCTACGACCAGCCCCAGCTCGAACGGCCCCGGTCCCCACCCCGCAGGCCACCCGCCGGCCCGCCTCACCGAGCAGCCCACCTCACCGAGCGGGCCGCCGCTGCCACGTCGTCCACAGCGGCCGGTACCCCCGCGAGCACCAGAACGGCGTCGAGCGCGGGTTCGGCAGGGAGTGGTGCAGCAGGGTCGCCCCGACGCCCGCCGCGTCCAGCCGCGCGTGCAGCCACGCCACCAGCGCCCCGCCGACCCCGCCCCCGCGCAGGTCCGCCCGCACCCCCAGCGCTCCCAGGTACGCCACCGGCGACACCGACGTCCGCCCCGCGACCCACCCGCTCCCCGCGGGCCCCTGGCACGTCAGCAGCCCCACCGGCTCCCCGCCGCGCCACGCCAGCCACGCCTCCGGCTCCGCCCGCCCGACCTCCCCGGCCAGCAGCTCGCGCAACAACCTCCCGGTCGACGCCCGCTCGGTCACCACCCCGTACCGCGCGTCCACCCGCACCACCTCCAGGTGCAGCGCCGCCGCCACGTCCAGGTCCTCGTCCCGCAGCGGCCGCACCTCCACCTCCGCGTCACCCGGCGGCGTCGCCCGCCCCGCGACCCGCACCGCCAGCACCACCAGCGGCGCGAACCCGTGCGCCAGCAGCACGCGCGGCGCGTCCTCGGCGCGGCTGGGCACGGTCACCAGCGCCGCCGTCTCCGGGTCGCCCCCGCCGGTCAGCGGCCACTCCCGCAGCCGCCGCCCCAGGTCGTCACCGGGGCTCCAGGCCAGCACGTGCGAGCGCGGCGCCCGCCAGGTCGCGCCGAGCTCCTCCACCGAGTGCTCCTGCAGCGAGTAGGGCCGGTCCACGGGCGCGAGGTCGGGCAGCAGCGGGTCCACACCCGAACGTAGCGCCGGTCGACCGCCGCGCTCCAGGGCCGAGCGCCGCAAGCCCCGAGGCGGCCAAACGGGCCACCCATCCCCCGGCCAGTGTCAGAAGACCTGATCGCGTGAGTAGATCTGTCACTTCACGTGTCAATCCCCTCACCAACCTGCCATTTTATCGCCCAACCGGGGTACATTGAGGTATAGGAGGGGTCTCGGTGGGTGTTCGAGACCCCTCAGTCACGCCAGGACCCCGCAGGCAGGCCGATCCGGCCGACCCCGCGACCCGGCCGACGAGGAGGCTGGATGTCCGACCAGACCTCGGCCCCGACGTCGAACACGTCGCCCAGGTCGACCAACCGAGCGTTCACCGCCTTCGCGGTGCTCCTGCTCGCCGCGGGCGTCCTGTCCGCGTTCCTCGTGGGGGCGAACCTCCCCGACGACCCGTCCCGCCTCAGCCTCCTGTGGACCGGCCCGCTGCTCGTCGTCGGCTTCCTGCTGGCCGAGCAGCTCGCGATCAACGTCGACGTCCGCAGCGGCGTCGCCTGGACGATCTCCTTCACCGAGATCCCGCTCGTCCTCGGCCTGCTCGTCGCCCCCTTCGAGGTCGTCCTCGCCGCCCACGTCGTCGCGGGCGTCGGCACCCTCCTCGGCAGGCGCGTGCTCGACCGCGCCGTCTACAACGCCGGCCTGATGTTCATGGAGATCTCGGTCGCCTTCGCCGTGGCCGACGCCGTCAACCGGTTCGTCGGCGACAGCGGCCCCGCCTGGGCGGGCGCGTTCGTCGGCACCATCAGCGTCCCGCTGCTCGCCAGCGTCCTCGGCCTCACCGCCCTGCGCCTCATGCGCAAGGGGATGCGCCTGGCCCCCAGCGGCAGGCTCGTCCTGCAGACCCTCGTCGTCGCGCTCCTCAACACCGCCGCGGGCCTGGTCGCCTACGAGGTCGCCGACCACGCCCAGTGGGGCGGCCTGCTGATCGTGCTCGCCTTCGCGGGCATCACCGCCATCTACCTCGCCTACTCCGGCCTGCTGCGCGAGCAGCGCGACCTGGAGGCGCTCAGCGAGGTCTCGCTCCGCGTCGCCCGCTCCGGCAGGCACGGCACCGGCCCGCGCGGCGGGGCCACCACCGCCGTCGACGCCGAGGACGGCAAGGCCGAGGCCGACGAGTGGCAGCACATCGCCGAGCGCATCCGCGAGCAGCTCAACGCCAACCGCGTCGTCCTGCGCCTGCGCACCGACCCGCAGGCCCCCATGCGCACCCTCGTCGCGGGCGAGCCGCTGCCGCAGGCCATGCGCCGCGACGACGCCCGCCTGTCCCGCGAGGACGCGATGCTCCAGCTCCCCGGCACCCAGGTCCGCTACTTCCGGGTCGCCGACGCGGGCGAGGAGGCCACCGACGCCCTCGTCCGCCGCGACGCGCAGGAGGCGCTCGTCGTCCCGCTGCGCGGCGGGGCCACCCAGCTGCTCGGCGCCGTCGAGGTGCACGACCGGCTCAGCCGGTGGCGCGGGTTCGGCAAGGCCGACATCCAGCTCCTGCGCACCCTCGCCAACCACCTGTCCACCGCCGTGGACAACCGCAGGCTCCTCGCCAGGCTCCGCCACGACGCCTACCACGACCCGCTGACCGGCCTGCTCAACCGCACCGGCTTCCTGGAGGCCGCCGCCGAGCCCGTCCGCGAGTCCGAGGCCGCCGTCGTGCTCCGGGTCGACCTGGACGTGCTGTCCACCGTCCTGGACGCCCTCGGCCAGGCGTGGGGCAACCGCATGGTCGTCGCCGCGGGCCGCAGGCTCCGCGACGAGCTGGGGCCCGAGGTGCCGCTGGCCAGGCTCGACGGCGGCGCGTTCGCCGCGCTCCTGGTCGACCGCAAGGCCGAGCGGGTCAAGGAGATCGCCGAGCGCCTGCGCGCCCGCCTGTCCGTGCCGTACCCCGTCGACCGGCTCACCGTCGAGGCGGGCGCCATCGTCGGCTGGGCGGCCGTCGCCGAGGTCGAGGACGACGCCAAGGACGCGGACTCGCTGCTCCAGCGCGCCGACGTGGCGCTGCGGGCCACCAGCGAGAACGAGCCCATGCGCGCCTACGCGCCCAGCATGGGCCAGATCTTCCTGCGCCGCTTCCAGCTGGTCACCCAGTTCCGCTCCGCGCTGGAGAACGGCCAGATCTCGGTGCACTACCAGCCGAAGATCGCCCTGCCGAGCAGGCAGGTCATCGGCGCCGAGTCGCTCGTGCGGTGGAAGCACCCGGAGTTCGGCCGCGTCGACCCCGACGAGTTCATCCCCGCCGTCGAGGCGACCGGGCTCGTCGACGTGCTCACCGACTTCGTCATGGACAAGGGCCTGGAGCGGGTCCGCCGCTGGATGGACCGCGACCTGCGGATGTCCATCGCGGTGAACCTGTCCGTGCGCACCCTCGCCGACGAGGAGTTCCCCGACCGGGTGAAGGAAGCGCTCGACCGGCACCGCGTCCCGCCGGAGCTGCTCACGTTCGAGCTGACCGAGTCCGGCGTCATGGCCGACCCCGAGCGCGCCCTGCCCGTCCTGCGCAGGCTGCACACCATGGGCGTCGTGCTGGCCGTGGACGACTTCGGCACCGGTTACTCGTCGCTCGCCTACCTGCGGCAGCTCCCGGTGGACGAGGTGAAGATCGACAAGAGCTTCGTGCTCGGCATGGGCACCGACCTCGGCGACATGGCCGTCGTCCGCTCCATCGTCGAGCTGGGCCACTCGCTCGGCCTCACCGTCGTCGCCGAGGGCGTCGAGGACGACGCCGCGCGCGACCAGCTGGTCGGGATGGGCTGCGACGTCGCCCAGGGCTACCTGATCTCCCGGCCGCTGTCCGAGGACCGCTTCGAAGCGTGGTTGCGAGCGCGAACCGTGCAGGTCAGGGGGGCGCGGGATGAGACGGTGCTCACTCTGGTGCACTGAAGGCGCCCCCCGATTTCACTTCGGACGGGATCTTGTGTAGAGTTCTCCTCAGCTCAGAGAGCGAAGCGAGATCGCACGAAGAGCGGCAAGCCCCTTTAGCTCAGTCGGCAGAGCGTCTCCATGGTAAGGAGAAGGTCTACGGTTCGATTCCGTAAAGGGGCTCCACGACTCGGCCGCGGTGCATGAGCATCGCGGCCCGCGTCGTGTAAAGCGGTGTAGCTCAGTTGGTAGAGCAAGCGGCTCATAATCGCTGTGTCGCCGGTTCAAGTCCGGCCACCGCTACGCGAATGGGTGAACTGTGCCTGCGGAGAGCGCAGGCGTGTTCGCTCCGCATCACACCGGGGGCGCGGCCCCCGGACCCCGCCCAGGAGGGCTTTGCCCCCTGGACCCCCCTTCGGGGGTCCGGTAGGTGGGGTCGTTCCGTTTTGGGGATTTGGGTCAGAACCGTTATTGTTCTGGCCCTGGTGGTGTGTTTGCTGCGTTGCAGAGAAGGTTTCTCTGTGGACCCGCCGGGGTGGTAAGCCCGCTTCGGGTTTCGGGATCGTGTGCTCTGAGAAAGGCGAGGACCGTGGCTGCTACCGACGTTCGGCCGAAGATCACTCTTGCGTGTGAGGAGTGCAAGCACCGCAACTACATCACCAGGAAGAACCGGCGCAACGACCCGGACCGCCTGGAGATCAAGAAGTTCTGCCCGAACTGCAAGACGCACAAGGCGCACAAGGAAACCCGCTGAGGTTTTTCTCGTAGCGACGCGAGGCCCGTCCCGGCTGGTTCCGGGGCGGGCCTCGTCGCGTAACCTGCGTCTCGTGCCACTCGACGCTTCGTTCATCGGACGGTCCTACCCGCCCACGCCGCCCTACGAGGTCGGGCGGGAGAAGATCCGGGAGTTCGCCGACGCGGTCGGGGCCACCAGCGCGGTGCACCGGGACGCGGACGCCGCGCGCGCGGCCGGGCACCCCGACGTCATCGCGCCCCCCACGTTCGCGATCCTGGTCTCGATGAGCGCCAACTCGCAGCTCGTCGAGGACCCCGAGCTCGGGCTCGACTACACCCGCGTGGTGCACGGCGACCAGGCGTTCAGCCACCACCGGCCCATCGTCGCCGGGGACGTGCTCAGCGTGGCGCTGACCGTCGACAACATCACCTCGCGCATGGGCAACGACATGCTCTCGCTGCGCGCGGAGATCACCGACCAGCACGGCGCCGCCGTCACCACCGCCAGGTCCACGCTCGTCGTCAGGGGGGAATCGTGATCACCGCGGCCGAGGTGAGCGTCGGCGACGAGCTGCCGCCCATCACCCTGCGCATCACCCGCGCCCACCTCGTCGCGTACGCGGGCGCCTCCCTGGACTTCAACCCCATCCACTGGAACCAGCGGTTCGCCGAGGGCGTCGGGCTGCCCGGCGTCATCGCCCACGGGATGCTCACCATGGGCATGGCCTGCCGCATCGTCACCGAGTGGGCGGGCGACCCGGCCGCCGTGGTCGAGTACGGCACCCGGTTCGGCAGGCCCGTGCCGGTGCCCGACGACGACGAGGGCGCCGTGGTCGAGGTGACCGCGAAGGTCACCAAGGTCCTGGAGGACGGGACCTTCAAGGTGAACATCAACGCCAGCCACGACGGCAAGTCCGTCCTCGGCGGGGCCTCCGCCCGCGTCCGACTCCCGTAGCGCGGGAACGGCGTCCAGCGCGGCGCTGAGGGGCCGCAGAGGGCCGTCGGGGGCCGCCGAGGGGCTAGAAACCGCCGCAGAACGCGCTGGAGCCGGGGCCCGAGGCGGACGCCGAGCGGCGCTCGACGCCGTCCACGCTCACCTGGCAGCCCACCTCGCCGCCCTGCTCGCCGATCGTCACGGTGAGCACGCCGCGCGCGTCGCCCGGCGCGGTCACCTCGCGGCGCCAGGGCAGCGAGGACAGCTCCTCCTGGCCGGTGGACACGCCGCCGTCGTCGAACGTCGAGTACACGACGGTGGCGTGCCCGGCCTCGCCCGTCACCTCGTAGACCACGGTCGCCGACCTCGGAGCGGACGGGCCGTTCACCAGCACCGCGCCCACCAGCGCGCCGAGCAGCAGCAGCGACGCGGCGGACACCACCAGCCACCGCCGCGACCGCTCTACCTCCCGCGCGGAACCCATGCCCAGCCCCTTTGTCGATGCGGACGCTCCGCAGAGGGCATCGGGAGCGGTGCGGACCCGTTAGCGGTCTACCCCCGAACGTGTGACCCCTGACTGCGCCACTGACTGCGCCCCCGGATGAGGTCAGAAGTTCGAGCAGGAGGCGATCGCGAACTGGCCGGAGGCAGTCGCGGTCTTCTTCTCCTGGCCGTCCACGAACACCTTGCAGGTCACCGCGCCGCCGCCCGCGCCGGTCCTGACCATCAGCGAGCTGCCGCTGAACAGGCCCTTGGTCCGCACCTCCTTCTTCCACGGCAGGGTCGTGATGTCCTCGTTCACGTCCTCGCTGGTGCCGTCGCCGTAGGAGGAGTAGTTCACCGAGGCGGACGGGGCGTCGCCGGTCACCTCGTAGACCACGGTGACCTCCTTCTCGGCCTGCTCGTTCGCGTTCCCGACGGCCGCGCCGAAGCCCACGAGCCAGAGGACGCAGACGACCAGGCCCAGCGCGGACAGCACGGTGCCGCTGATGGCCAGGCCCTTGCTGTTGGCCGGGTTCCCGGTGAGCTTGGAGATGGCGACCAGGCCGAGGACCAGGCCGACGATGACCAGCGGCCACGCGATGACGCCGATGAACGGGATGAAGCTCAGCAGCAGGCCTACGACGCCCAGCACGAGGCTGCCGGTCGCGAGACCGTTCTGCGCGGGCTGCTGGTGGCCCTGGGGCGCGTGCTGGGCGTACTGCTGGGGGTACGACATTCGGGACTCCCGTTGTGCGGTGGCTCGGCGAGCCGGACGACGGGTTAGTCGGGGTGTCGGGGAATTCGTTAGCGGTCTTCCTGGCGGTAGGGCACTTCGGCCCTGCGGAAAGGGGCGTCCGGCCGGGGGGTGTCGCGGAACGCCGCTTTTTTTCACCTTTTCGGGGGAGATTTTCGGGCGCGAGAACGCCGAAGGCGGCCCCCGGTCGGGGGCCGCCTTCGGGGTGGGGTTCGGTGAGCTACTTCACCTCGGCGAGCAGCTTCGCCATGCGGTCGAGGCCGGTCTTGAG
>NZ_JBQGCX010000236.1:0-1570 GCF_052038725.1 Actinosynnema sp. | reverse complement strand
CCGCCAACCAGCTCTGGACGACCTGGGCGGGCGGCGAGGTGCGGGTATTCGGCGACAAGTGCCTGGACGCCTACGAGCAGGGCACGGCCAACGGCACGCGCGTGGTGATCTGGCCGTGCAACGGGCAGGACAACCAGCGGTGGGTCGTCGGCTCGGACGGCTCGGTGCGCAACGCGCGCGCCGGGCTGTGCCTGGACGTCGACGCCGCGGGCACGGCGAACGGCACGCGGATGGTGCTGTGGACGTGCAACGGGCAGGGCAACCAGCGGTGGTCCCGGACCTGACCGACCGCCCCGTCGGGGGTGCGCAGGCCGCGCGCCCCCGACGGGGACCAGGGTTCGGCCTATCGAGTGAACCTGCCCGCGCACGCGCGGCGATAGCATCTCCACACCGGACCTCCCCACCTCCGCGCACCACCGAGAACGGGAGAAACCGTTGAACCGCAAGCACGTTCTCCGCACCCTCGCCGGCGCGACCGCCACGGCGGGCGTGCTGGCCACCCTGGCCGTCGTCGCGCCCGCGGTCGCCTCCGCCCGCTGCGGTGGGACGAGCGAGATCCGCAGCACGCTGGTCGTCGACGGCGCCGTGCTGCTCGCCGAGCGGCCGGTTCCCGGCACCTGCAACGGGAACGGGTACTACCAGGGGCAGGTGCAGAGCAAGGTCGACGGCTGGCGGCCCTCGGTGTGGGTGCACGACGGGACGTCGTGGACCGGGCACTTCGGCGACTACGACGGGACCTCGGCGGGCTACTCCTACACCGACCAGGACTCGACCAGCCGGATGCACTTCTGCTTGGACTGGAAGGGGATCGCGGTCTACTGCGGGTGGGGGACCGAGTGGTCCCGGAACGACGCCGGGATCTACTACCACGGCGACTACGGGGTGAACCACGGGTTCTGAGCAAGCTCAGGGCACGTAGTAGGTCATCAGGTCCGCCCGCACCGGCGGGAACAGCGCCGCCGCCAGCTCCGCGCGCGGGCCGGGGTAGGCGTCCGGGTGGCGCTCGGCCAGACCGGTGATGCCGTGCGGCCCGAACAGCAGCGCGGGCACCAGGTCCGGAGCCACGCCCGAACCGCCCACCTCGGCGGGGCCCTGCATGACGCCGCCGCGCACGACCCGGTCGACCACGCCGTCGCGGATGGGCTGGCGGACGTGCGAGGAGAAGAACGACACGACCGCCTCCCCATCGCTGAACCCGGCCGCCGCCAGCCGCCGCGACAGCACGGGGCGCAGGCGCTCCAGCAGCGCCGCCGCGTCGGGCACGCGGGCGTAGTAGCTCTGCGCCCGCGCGTCGGCGGGCGCCAGGAACCCCTCCAGGGCGCGCCCCGCGACCGCGCCCGGCCGTTCCACGACCTGCGTCACGCCGGTCAGCGCGGCCAGCGCGTGCGCGGCCTCGGGGGTGGTCGCGGCGGCCTCGACCAGCCCGCCGTCCGCCACCCGGCCCACCGCGACCGGCTCCCCCGCCAGCTCGACCACCCACTGCGCGCTCGATGCGTGCTCCAGCAGCCACCGCCAGCGCGCGGGCGGGTGCGGCATCCGCAGGTCGGCCCGCGCCAGCTCGGCGGCGTGC
>NZ_JBQGCX010000235.1:0-5258 GCF_052038725.1 Actinosynnema sp. | reverse complement strand
CGGCGGGGGGGGCGCCCAACGCGGGGCCGCCCGGCCCGGGGCCCCCGGCCCGCGGCGGGGGGGGGGCGCGCCGGGGCGCGGGGGGGGGGGCGGGGCGGCCCGGGTGGGCGGGTGTCACCCAGCCATCTTCCGGGGCTCCGGGCCCCGCTGGTCGAACCGCGTGATCCGTCCGCCGCACGCGGGCGGGCCGCAACCGGGCCAAACGGACGACACTAGGGCCGCACACGCCCCATCGGGCGCACGTGAGCGGTCAATCGGGCGGGAACCGGGCAGGAAACTGTGCGATCGGGCAGCCCGCAGGTCCACCGCCTGACCGAGTCCACCGCCTGACCGAGTCCACCGCCCGGTCAGCAGACCGCGCGCTCGATCGCCGCCACCGCCACCGGCAGGTCGTCGATGCGCTCCGCGGGCGCGGGCACCACGCCCCGCTGCCACCCCGGCCCACCCGCGAAGACCCTGACCTGCTGCCTCGTCCTCGGCAGCGCAGCGACCACTCCCGGATCGGCGTAGCGCGGCAGGTGCGCCCACAGGACCACCGCGGACGGCGCGGTCCTGCGGATGGCCGACGCCAGCGCCGCCGCGGGCAGGGACGCGCCCAGCTGCATCACGCCCAGCCCGCGCCTGGCCAGCTCCGCCGCCAGCGGGCGCAGCGGCAGGCTGTGGCGCTCGTCCGGCACGCACGCCAGCAGCACCGGCCGGTGGTTGCGCGGGTCCGCCACCAGCGGGGTCGCCCTGGTCATCGCCGCCGCCACGCACTCCTCCAGCAGGTGCGACACCTCGACCCCGGCCCCCGAGTGCTCCCACTTCGCGGCGATCGCCGTCAGCACCGGCAGGACCACCTCGCCCCAGGTCGCGACCACCCCGTCCGCGTCGATCGCGTCCGCCAGGATGGTCTGCGCGGCCACCGAGTCCATCGCCAGCGCCGCCCGCCCCAGGCCCCGCGCGGGCCTGCCCGCCCCCGGCATCCGCAGGCCGCGCACCCCGGCGGGCGACGGCCCGCCCGCGTCCAGCTCGCCGATCGCGAGCGGCGCCTGCTGGACGTCCGGGGCGGGCACCGGGGTGCTCAGCGCGTACTTGGCGGCCTCCGCCGAGGTGGCCCCGCGCAGCAGCGCCCGCTGCATCAGCTCCAACCGGGCCACGTCCAGCGGCGCGTACTTCCGGTGTCGCCCTGTCGTGTGATCACTGGGTCCCAGCCCGTACCGCCGGTCCCAGGTGCGCAGCGTCGCCGGGGCGACCCCGAGCCTGCGGGCCGCAGCGGCCACCGACAGGGTCACCACCTGCGCGGGATCACCTTGACCTGCAACGGCTTCTTCCCGCGCGCCACCGGTCGGCGGGGACGTCGAGCGGGTGAGCGGGTTCACCCCGTAATCGTCGGTTCACCAGCCGTTACGAGCAAATCCGGAGTTCAAACCCGGTGATCACCCATTGGCTGAATTGCGGTCCCACAAGCCCGGACGGTCTTGAACAACCATTGGCGCGGTTCTACGGTGGATCACTGTTACGCCAAATGGAGCAGTTCCCGTCCGTGGCCAAGGAGGCGGTCTCGATGGCGGACACCCGAAGGCTCCCCGGTCCCAACGCCGATCTCTGGGACTGGCAGATGCGCGGCTCCTGCCGCGGGATGGACAGCGCGTTCTTCTTCCACCCCGACGGGGAACGCGGACCGGCACGAGCCAGACGGGAGGCACGGGCGAAGGCCGTCTGCCTGTCCTGCCCCGTCCTGGAGATGTGCCGCAGGCACGCCCTTGCCGTGCAGGAGCCGTACGGCATCTGGGGCGGCCTCTCGGAATCCGAGAGGGACGGGATCATCAAAGCGAGGAAGCGCAGGCTCACCCTCACCTGATGACCCGTGCGGGAAAGGGGCGACACCACCAGGTGCCGCCCCTTTCGCGCGTCCGGGGGCGGAACGCGCCGGAGCGGGCCACCACCGGCGGAAGCACCGGCCGGGCAGGACGGGGCGAGCCGGGGACGGCGGACGTCGCGCCCAGCGAACGCCTCGCCCCGGAGAAGCGGAACCGGCGGGCTCCCCGTGGGGCGCCCGCCGGTTCGGCGTCGAGCTGGGCGGGCCACCCGGCCGGTCGTGGGGACCGGGCCGGTGACCCAGGAGATCAGTGCCCGTGGCCGTGCCCGGGGCCGTGGCCACCGGCCGCGGCGGGCTCCTCTTCCTTCTTCTCCACGACGGCGCTCTCCGTGGTGAGCACCATGCGGGCGATCGAGGCGGCGTTGGTGACCGCGGAGCGGGTCACCTTCACCGGGTCGATGATGCCCGCCTCGAGCAGGTCGCCGTAGGACAGCGTGGCGGCGTTGAGGCCGAAGCCCCAGTCGGCCTCGCGGACCTTGTTGACCGCGACCGCGCCCTCCTGGCCGCCGTTCGCGGCGATCCAGAACAGCGGGGCGCCCAGGGCCTCGCGGACCAGGGCGACACCGGTGGCCTCGTCACCGGTCAGGCCGAGCCCGCCGTCGAGCACCTTCGACGCGTGGATCAGCGCCGAACCGCCGCCGGGGACGATGCCCTCCTCGACCGCGGCCTTGGTGGCGGCGACCGCGTCCTCGATGCGGTGCTTGCGCTCCTTGAGCTCGGTCTCGGTGGCCGCGCCGACCTTGATCACGGCGATGCCACCGGACAGCTTGGCCAGCCGCTCCTGCAGCTTCTCGCGGTCCCAGTCGGAGTCGCTGGCCGCGATCTCGCGGCGCAGCTGCTCCGCGCCACCGGCCACGTCCGCCTTGGTGACCGCCCCCTCCAAGATCGTGGTGTTGTCCTTGGAGACCACGACGCGGCGGGCGGAGCCCAGCACGTCGAGACCGGCCTCGGACAGCTTCAGGCCCACCTCGGCGGCGATGACCTGGCCGCCGGTGACGACCGCGAGGTCGTCCAGGAACGCCTTGCGGCGGTCACCGAAGAACGGCGCCTTGACCGCGACCACGCGCAGCGTCTTGCGCAGGGCGTTGACCACCAGGGTGGACAGCGCCTCGCCCTCGACGTCCTCGGCGATGATGACGAGCGGCTTGCCCGCCTCGGCGACCTTCTCCAGCAGCGGGAGCAGGTCGGCCAGCGCCGAGATCTTCTCGCGGTGCAGCAGGATGCGGGCGTCCTCGAACACCGTCTCCTGGGCCTCGAGGTCGGTGGCGAAGTGCGCCGACACGTAGCCCTTGTCGAACTGCACGCCCTCGGTGATGTGCAGCTCGGTCGCCATCGTCGAGGACTCCTCGACGGTGATGACGCCGTCCTCGCCGACCTTCTCGATGGCCTCGCCGAGCAGCGAGCCGATCGACTCGTCGCGGGAGGACACGGTGCCGACCTGGGCGATGTTGTCGCGGCCCTTGACCGGGGTGGCCTTGGCCTTGAGCGCGTCCAC
Source organism: Actinosynnema sp. (assembly GCF_052038725.1). Lineage (NCBI taxonomy): Bacteria > Bacillati > Actinomycetota > Actinomycetes > Pseudonocardiales > Pseudonocardiaceae > Actinosynnema > Actinosynnema sp. Next base: position 1,902 of record NZ_JBQGCX010000235.1, on the reverse strand, counting down.
GACGGCGTCGGCGGCGGCCTGGATGCCCTTGCCGAGCGCGGTCGGGTTGGCGCCCGCCGCCACGTTCCGCATGCCGACGCGGACCATCGCCTGCGCCAGCACGGTCGCGGTCGTGGTGCCGTCGCCCGCGATGTCGTTGGTCTTGGTCGCGACGCTCTTGGCGAGCTGCGCGCCCAGGTTCTCGAACGGGTCGTCCAGCTCGATCTCGCGAGCGATGGTGACGCCGTCGTTGGTGACCGTGGGGCCACCGAACTTCTTGTCCAGCACGACGTGGCGACCGCGCGGGCCAAGGGTGACCTTGACCGTGTCCGCCAGCTTGTTCACGCCGCGCTCGAGCGCCCGACGAGCGTCCTCGTCGAAGCTGATCTGCTTGGGCATTGCCTAGCCTCTCTCAGTGCGAAACGCCCCGGTGGCCCCGGAAGGGGTCGCCGGGGCGCCTTGCGTGGACGGTGCGGACGGACGTCAGTTGATGACGGCCAGCACGTCGCGGGAGGAGAGGATCAGGTACTCCTCGCCGTTGTACTTGACCTCGGTGCCGCCGTACTTCGAGTACAGGACGACGTCGCCGACAGCCACGTCCACGGGGATGCGGTTGCCCTTGTCGTCGATCCGGCCGGGGCCGACCGCGAGGACCTTGCCCTCCTGGGGCTTCTCCTTCGCGGTGTCCGGGATCACGAGGCCGGAAGCCGTCGTGGTCTCGGCCTCGCTGGCCTGGACGACGATCTTGTCCTCGAGCGGCTTGATGTTCACGCTCACCGGGCTGACCTCCACGGTCGTCGAAAGCGTTGGCAGGTTGCGTTTACGGCTCCTGCCACCCCGCCGTCGCGGGGGTCGGGGCGGTTGCCGGCGCCGTACGGCTAGCACTCTACCCATTCGAGTGCCAACGGTTCAACGACCCCCCGGCCCGCACGTGTCGCCCGATCAGGTGGCCGGTCCCATCCTGCCCGGAATCCCGGGTCGACGGCGAGCGCGGAGCGCCGAGGCGCCGGGCCGGACGCAGCGGTAACGCGGGTGGGGCGGTCCGGGTTCCCGAAGGGCGGGCCGGCCTCAGGCCCGCCGGGACTGGGCGGTCTCCTCCGGCACGACCGAGGCCGCCCACCAGCCGTCCTCGCCGGGACCGCGCACGAGCGCCATCGTCACCACGCCGTTGTCGGGGACCAGCCGGACGTCGAGCTGCGCGGGGATGCGGTCGGCGGGCGGCAGCACGTCGACCAGCGCGGCCAGCCGCACCACCTGGCCGGCGCCGTGCTCGGGCGCTGTGGCGGAACTGGCCCCGACCACGCCGGTGACGTGCAGGAAGTCCGACTTCCCCAGCTTGACCGGCGTGATCCGGTTGACCGCGAGCGCGAACCGCTCGGTCGCCGCCTCGGGGTCGAAGGCGCGCAGCCGCGCGGTGCGGAGCACCCCGCCGAAGCTGATCCACGCCCACAGCGCGGCGACCAGGGTCAGCACCGCGACCAGCACCCAGGTCGCGGTCGCCACGGTCGGGACCGCGAGCCTGACCTCGCCGGTCTCCCCGTCCACGAACACCGGGAACCGGTCGCCGACGGCCCGGTCGCCCGCGACGACGACGTCCTCGCGCCGCTCCCCCGCGTGCTCGAACTCCACCCGCAGCGCCGGGACCTGCTCGACGGTGCGGCTGCGGCGCCCGCCTGAGGTCTGGGAGGTGGTGGTCTCGGCGACGGCGGTCGCGGTGACCTCGGTGTGCTCGGCGGTCAGGGTGCCCAGCGCGGAGCCGCCGAGGAGCACGATGCCGCTGACGAGCACCGCCCACAGCAGCAGGGACGTGGTGGACCTTCGCATCCGCTGGGCGAAGTACTTCTGCAGGTGCGGTGAAGCGGACATCTCTCCCCGTGGCAACGTCGCGCCGATCGCGGCCATCACCCCTGGTCAGGGGGCGCG
>NZ_JBQGCX010000234.1:0-3956 GCF_052038725.1 Actinosynnema sp. | reverse complement strand
GGCGCGCGCCGAACCGGGTGGCGGGTTGGGGTCGGCGGGCGCTGGGGGCGCGGCTGAGCCGCAGGAACGCCGGGGTGCTGGTGGTCGCGGTGGTGCTGCTGCTGGTCCCGACCGCCTGCCAGGGGCCGCCGGAGGTGGCCGGGTGCGCGCTGCCGGTGCAGCTGAACGTGCTGGCCTCGCGGGAGGTCGTGGACGAGCTGCGGGACCTGGTGGTGAAGTTCGAGGACGGCGAGCGGGCGCCGGGCGAGCTGCGCTGCGCCGGGGTCAGGGTGCACGTGGCGGAGGGGCCGCAGTCGGCCGACGTGGTGCGCGCGCTGGGCGACGGGCTGCCGGTCGGCGGGGGCATCGGCACCAGCGTGCCCGAGCCGCACGTGTGGATCCCCGCGAGCGGGCTGGAGCTGGAGCAGGCGCGGGCGCTGCTGGCCGAGGACGGGTCGCAGAAGGGCCTGAGCCTGCACGCCGACGTGGGCGGCGTGCCGTCGGTGGTGGCGCGGTCGGTGGTGGCGCTGGGGGTGCCGGAGCGGTGGGCGCCGGAGCTGGCCGTGCGCGAGGACTCGCGGCAGGTGTCCTGGCAGTCGCTGCTGGGCGCCGACGGGTGGCGGTTGTTCGGGTTGGAGCCCGCCGTGACCGGGAGCGCGCAGATGGCGACGGTCGCGGCGGTCGGCGGGGGGCTGAACCCGCCGGAGCGGGGGCCCGAGGCCGGGCCGAAGTTGCACCGGATGGCCGCGCGGGTCGGGGCCGAGGTGCCCGGCGGCGCGGGCGGCGGGCTGTGCGGCGAGGTGCGGTCGGTGCTCGTGGCGGCCGAGTCCGAGCTGGCGGACCGGGTGGACGAGTGCGGCGGGCTGGAGGTGTTCTACCCCGAGGGCGGCTCGCTCTGGCTGGACCACCTGTTCGTGGACGTGGTCCGGACGCCCGCGAGCGGGGTGGCGCCGTCGGTCGAGGAGTACCGGGCCACCCCGGTCGGGGAGGCCGCGGCGAAGTTCCGGGGGTTCCTGGTGGGGGACGCGGTCGCGCAGGACCGGTTCAAGCGGTCCGGGCTGCGGGGCGCGGTCGGCGGGGACACCACGACGCGGGGGCTGCGCCCGAGCAGGCCCGCCGCGCTGGCCACCCCGGAGTACGCGGCCCGCGTGCGCGAGGTGTGGGCGCGGGTGCGGAAGGAGACCAGGGTCGCGCTGGTCGTCGCCGACACCTCCGAGCTGGGCGGGCAGGTCGCGGACCAGGTCACCGGGCTGGTGGAGTCGGCGGACGGGGCCGGGCGCGACCGGGTCGAGGTCGTGGTGGACGGGGGGCGACCGCTCCGCGCCCTGGTGGCCGAGCGGGTGGCGCTGGACCGGGCGGCGCAGGTCGTGGTGGTGGCGGGGGCCGGGGACCGGGTGGGGTTCGGGTACGGGCCGGTGTCGGAGCGGGTCGTGGTCGGGGTGGGGGTCGGGGCCGGGGCGTGCGACCCGTCGTCGGAGCTGCGGGCGCTGCTGGACGCCAACGGCCGCAGGTGCCTGCCGCTGGTGGACCGGGCCGGGGTGGTCGCGCTGGTCGACGAGGTCGCGGAGGAGCTGTGGGATGTGGGGTGAGCGGCGGGGGCGGACGGCGCCGGGCGGGCTGCTGCTGTGCGGGCTGCTGCTGGGCGGGGCGCTCGCCGGGTGCGCGGAGCCCGAGGCCGGGTGGGAGGAGCGGAGCGGGCCCATCGTCTTCGCGGACTCCAAGGACACCTCGGTGGACAAGCAGATCACCCGGCTGGTGGAGATGTGGAACCGGTTCAACCCGGACCAGCCGGTGTCGTTCCAGGAGCAGGCGTCCGGCAGCGACGCCTACCGGGCCCAGCTGATCGCCCACTCGCAGCGCAGCAAGCGGGAGGAGGGGGCGCCCTGCTACGACGTGATGGCCATGGACGTGGTGTGGACGGCGGAGTTCGCCGAGGGCGGGTTCCTGGCGGAGGTGTCGGACCGGGACCTCGACCTGTCCGAGTTCCGGCCGGAGTCGCTGCGGGCCGCCCGGTACGCGCGGAGCGAGGAGCTGGGGCGGGCGCGGGACGGGGCGGGCGCGTCGCGGCTGTGGGCGGTGCCGTGGCGGGCCGACGCGGGCCTGCTCTACTACCGGACCGACCTGGTGGCGGAGCCGCCGACGAGCTTCGCGGGGCTGCGGGAGGCGGCGCTGGCGGTGAGCAGGCGGGAGCCGTCGGTGGCCGGGTACGCGGGGCAGTTCCGGAAGGCGTACGAGGGGCTGTCGGTCAACGCGTTCGAGGCGATGTGGGCGTTCGAGGGCGATCCGGTGCCGGTGGACGCGCGGGGCGTGCCGCACCCGGCGCTGGACGCGGGGTCGGCCACGGCGGTGCGGTCGCTGGTGGGCGCGGTGCGCGACGGGTGGCTGCCGCGGTCCACGCTGGACTACGACGAGGACGCGAGCTGGCAGGCGTTCGGGCGGGGCGAGGTGGCGCTGATGCGCAACTGGCCCTACGCGTACGCCCAGCTCACCGCGCCCGACCGGGCGGAGGGGTCGCTGGACCCGGCGCTGATCGGCGTGGCGCCGCTGCCGTGGCAGAGCGCGCTGGGCGGGTGGAACCTCGGGGTGTCGACGTGCACCCGGCACGGGAGGACGGCGCGGGAGTTCGTCCGGTTCCTGACCGACCCGGCGCGGCAGCGGACGCTGCTGGAGCAGGCCGGGTTCGCGCCGACCCGGACCTCGCTGTACGAGGACGGGTCGTTGTGGACCCGGCCGCACCTGAGGGTGCTGCGGGAGGCGCTGGACTCGGCGCGGCCCCGGCCCGCCGTGCCGAACTACGACCTGCTGACGCGGTTGGTGCAGGAGCAGGTCGGTGAGGCGATGCGGGACGGGCGGGCGGTGGACGCGCGGGTCGAGGCGCTGGCGGACGGGCTGACCACCCTGCCCGGCCTGGTCAGACCGGGCTGACGGGGCTGGCAGGGCTGGCGGGGCTGGCGGGGTCGGCGGCGCGGGGCGCGCGGCGGGCCTCGCGGTTCCAGTCGAGGAAGCCCTTGACGACGAGCACGGCGAACACGGTGTAGACGGCGGCGCTGAACCACAGGCCGGAGCGGAGCTGCAGGGGGACGCCGATCGCGTCGACGACCAGCCACACGATCCAGAACTCGACCAGGCCGCGGCCCTGGAGGGCGAACGCGAGCACGGTGCCGACGAAGATCGCCGCGTCGGGCCAGGGCGCCCAGGAGGCGTTGGTGGCGTCGAGCAGGAGCGCGAAGCCGGTGGTGCCGAGGAGGAAGGCGGCGAGCACGGCGACGCGCTCGCGGGTGGCGCCGGTCCGGACGACGACGCCGAGCACCGGGTCGCGGCGGCGGCTCCAGGCCCACCAGCCGTGCAGGGTGATCAGCCCGATGACCACCTGCCGGGCCGCGATGCCGCCGAGGTCGGCCGAGGCGTAGACGGCGAACAGCAGGACGACCGACGCGAGCTGCACCGGCCAGGTGAGCATCGAGCGGCGCTGGGCGAAGAAGACCACGACGAGCGCGAGGACCTGGCCCGCGAACTCGGCGTAGGACACCCGCTGCCCGAACAGCGTGAAACCGTGCTCCAGCAGGACGTGCACCGCTCCTCCATCCCCGTTCCGGGGCATGGCAGGGTCGCGGGACCGCTGCGCACCTCTCATCCGGACTGTGACCGTCGGCCCCGGAATCCCACCGGGTCGGCCGCCTGGCGGCGGTTCGCGGGCTCTCACCGCCGGTTCGGGATTTCACCGAGCCCCGGAGCGCGTGTTCTCCACCCCCGTGAACAGCGGGAAGGGGGGCTGGTGTTCCGCTCGGGCGGGTGATGTGGGGCACGGGTGGGGGGTGGTTGGGGAGTGAGACGGGGCGGCGGACGGGCAGTGGGGCGCGGGGAGCAGGTGGGCTGCTGGGGCGCGGCGGCCGGACCGCTGGGACGCGGACGAGGCGCGGCGGGCAGGCGGCGGCGAGCGGCGCGGCGAACGGGCCGTTGGGACGCGGACGAGGCGC